>JBHHWX010000048.1:0-19453 GCA_046756745.1 bacterium
GTAGAGAGAGGCCTAGAATCGGCAAAACCCGATGCTTCCAAACGCTTTGCCTTAATTCCGACCTTTTCATTTAAAAATCGAACGACATTGGTTGCTCTGGCTACAGAAAGTTCCCAATTACTAGGAAATCTATCTTGTAGTTTTTTGTGGATAGGAACATTGTCAGTATGTCCTTCAACTTTGATGTATTTCTGCGAAGATTGCTTGAGAATCACACCTACTTGCTCTAAAACTTTCGTGCCCCGCTCCGACAGGTCCGCTTTTCCGGAAGGAAAGATGATGCGATCGACAATGTTCACTTTAAGCTGATCCGCCAGGCGAGTGATCGTGATTTCGCCCTTCTGGACTTGTTCATTCAGCTCACCGATTAATTGTTCATACGTGGTTTTCAGTTTCGAAATTTCATGCTCTTTCTCTGAGGATAAAGCTTCCGTACGCTTTTCGAGACGTTTTGCAATTTCTTTATTTCGCTCTTCGAGCTGTTTAACATGAAAAAGGAGCTCGTGATTTTGCTGTTGTAACTCTTGAAGCTCCGCTTTTACAGGCAAAATTTCATCGAGGTAATAATAGCCTGCAAGTCCTAAAAGCACTACCATAGCCAAAATGAGAAATGTGGAAAATGATGACATACGATTCAACCTTTCTTCATTATTTCATAAATTGCAATACCATAGGCAACGGAAACATTTAAAGAAATTTTGGCGCCGCTCATAGGAATATCGATGAGAAGATCGGCAGCGCATAGGGTATCTTCAGATACGCCATGATACTCATGGCCAACAACCAAGCAAAGAGGAAAACAATATTGTGCCCGGTAGTAAGGAATGCTCTGAGGAGTTGTTTCGAGCACGGCGATGTGAACGCCTTGCTTTTTGAGCTTCTTGATAATCTCAATGCTTGTTCTGGCGTACTCCCAGGAAACGCTCTCTTCCGCGCCTAAAGCCACTTTTCGAATTTCCCGATGGGGTGGGTGGCCGGTGATGCCTGACAAAAAAAGTTTGGATACCCCGGCTCCGTCTGCTGTTCGAAAAATTGAGCCGACGTTATAAAGACTGCGAACGTTTTCTACAAGCGTATAAACCTTTAAATCATCCAAAAAACTTACTCTTTCCAATCTTCATCATAACCCCAAAGCAGCAAAGTCCCGTATAAAGCACGGGATTTAACAACCGGAACCAAAAAAGAAAATAAATGGGGGATCCTATCTTCTCTAATTTTTGCTAAAAATTGTAAGACTTTACTACTCAAGTACAAGTTTCATTCTCTAAACTTTTTCTCGTTAACTTGAATGAGCATTCCCATATTTTATATTTTCTTGCGCAGTATTCTGAGTTTGGAATTTCAGATTTGGGTCATGGGATTTATTTGTAATTTGGGATTTGTTTATTGTGATTTTTCTTGCTATCAGCTTGCAATCACCTGGTCTAAGATTCTCCTTAACTCGTCAATTTTATACGGTTTGGCGATAACGTCACGAAATCCATATTCTTTAAAAAGAGACGAGGGGAGATCGCCCAATAATCCGCTGGATGCGATGGCCTTAACATTCGGGTCAAACTTCATGAGTTTCTCGATAGCCTCTTCGCCGCCCATACCGCCGTCGATTGTGAGATCCATTAAAACCACATCAAACGGTTTGTTTAAAGACGCGGCGTTCTTGTAAAGCTCAATGGCCTCATCCCCGTCTGTAGCGAGAACCGTCTCATAGCCCATATGTTGCAAAATTCTTCCGGTTCCTACCCGGACACGTTTTTCATCATCCATAATCAGAATTTTTCTGTTTTTTTTGACCTCAGAGAGAAACGGGGTCGTGACGACATCCGCATCATCTCTCTCCTCCATCGGGTTGAGTAATTCTCGAGTGAGGCGTTGAATTTCATTGCCGGATTTTTCTAAATCTAAAAGAATACTTGTCAATTCGGACGAAGTTGGATTCAGCTTAGCTGCACCCAGGTTGATTTTCAATGCCGTTAAATGATTATTCAACTCATGCGCGATTCTATCCAGCGGTTGCCTCTGTGCGGGGAGTTTGTCGTCAGAGTGTGGATGGACAAAAATACAATATCCGTTTTTATTATCGAGGACAAGTAAGTGAATTTCAATATCAACCTGAGTTGACTCGCGATTCTTAGTCCGGAAATAAGTTCTGAAATTGCGGGAGCCGTCTCCTTTGAGATATTGCTGATCATCCAACCAATACTCTTGTGTTAAGTTTGGATGAACATCTAAAATGTCAATCGAAAGCAATTCACTTTCAGAGTAACCCAGTAACGTGCATACTTGCTGATTGGCATAAAGAACCTGGCCCTCCGGAGTCACACAAAGAACGCCCCTCTGGGAGAGATCAAGAACTGTTTGAAGAAGATATGTTTGTTGAGATAAGTCGCGGGTGTTCATAACATCGCTAAAAATATCCTGATCATATTTTACGTTACTAAATATTTTCTTCGATGTCAAGAACTTCCGTTAATCGTGAATCTCTGCGTTTCTGTAAAAGGCGCCCCAAGCAAACCAGTAGGCATTATAAGATAATGTCTTCTCCAACTTTGTTCCCAACAAAGGGCCGTCGATGGCTTCTCCTAAAAGGTTCCAAGTTGATTCCGTCTCATTGTCTTTGATATGAAACGGAAAACCCTGGTTGTCGTCGCTCAATCTGAAAGTTAAAATCGTGCCACTCACAACTCGAGTGTAAGAAACCACAAAATTGTCCATACCATCATCGATGACTAAAACCGGAATATCGACGAACGAATCGTTGATGACGCGTTTTTTTTGTTGGTCCAAAATAATGTAGGTCTTGGTTGGGGAATTTTCCAGTGTGGACTTAAAGATAATTCCATGCACGCGTACTTTAGGAGGCAGGCGTTTATCCTCGTGCGTCACGGCGAACCAGGGCGGCTCGTGAATATTGCTGTATCCCTGCAGGGCATAAAACGATTGACCGGCGGTGTAAGTACGCTCGTGACCGGTATTCGTCGATAAAACCACTGTATTGGGAAACAATTTTTTCCAGGTCGCCCAGGTAGTTTCAATTGAAGGATAAACCTTCAGATTGGTATCGACCAGCTCGCCCTCATCGCTTTGCATCCGCATTTGTGTCCAATGGCTGTCGGTTTGGCGATCGAACATGATGAGGTTACTGTTATGCAGCAAACCGGAGACGCCGAAGTTGAGTACGCGGCCATTCACTGTTCTTTCAAATACGAGTGAAGTGCCGGTCAACGGACAGTAGCTGATGACGACCGGTTTACCGGAAAAGTCCTCGTTGACCACTTCGTGCCAGTCCAAAATTGCGTGAGGATAAGCACGGGGCTGGCCACTGACAACAAGTCCAATCACTAACGCTTCATCCGTGAGATAGGAGGCTGCTGCAGCAGGAATCGTTTCGGGATTGTTCAAAGCCGGGATCCCGTCTTTCGCCACACCTCCGGAAACGACAGGATAGACCAACCAGTCTGCGCTTGTCGGTCTGGCGATATCTTCGCCGGCGCCGCATGAAAAAGTCATCGCGACGACCAGGGAAACCGGGAGAAAAAACAGTTTCTTAATCATGTTTCACCTCGGAAATGTAAAATGATTCTTGAATAGCGAGAAATGCATGATGCTATTTGAAGCGACGAAATCATCTCTTCGCAGCAGGGTCTGCGAAAAGGCTTAGGCGCTATTATGGTGAAACACCTATCGACGGCGCCTTATTCCTCAGGGCTGCACATGAGTTGTCTTGTGAGCAAAGGAATTGGACTGGGCGCTCCTTTGCAGGGTAAAAGTAAAGTTGTAGGCGCCCTGCAGCAGGCTGTAGCATTGTCCTTCAAACTGTAAAGGAAAGGGTTGGTTCGCAGGTACCGGCGTGATGACGCTTCCTGTAATTTCAAATGTTTGACCGACGGGATTTTCAATCAGCACGCGCAGGAAAAACAGGGTTTCAGCGGGTAACGCAGAAAAGACCAAACATTGATTCGCTGTCCCGCTTGCCTCCAAAACTTGCGCCCCGATACTCATAACCGGTTGGGTTGCAGCGATGTTAATGGTGGCGGCGCCGGTTAAAGTATTGCCCTGGTCATCGGTAACTGTTACGGTAATCCAGGCCACGCCTTCGATAGAATCGGCTATAAAAGTTACTTGTGCGCCCGAACCTGTGATCGTTCCCGCAGTCGCTTCATAGGAAATCGTCAGGTTATTGATGTCCGCATTAAGGACGCGAATGGTTATTACAGAAGTGTCGCCTGGCATGACGGTAAAGGGCTCGGCAATAATCGCGACCAATTGCGGGTTGGTGTTTTCGTTGCTGTTGTTTGTTGGGATATCGGTGCCGCAGGCGACAAATATCCAGACCAGTGTCACCAAGCTATTTGCAAACCAGATTTTACGCATGTTAACCTCTCTCCTTTAATCCCTTTTGAAATAAAGAAAACCATTGCCATAATCGAAGAAAATTCGCAGGTTTTTCCCGGCGATTTGATACCCACTATTTTTTCACAAATAATTTCTTCTGCACGACCGCTTTGAGTGACGAGTCCTGTAAAGATGACACCGACACTTCAAGCAGATTCCACCCCTTTTTGACATTTTTGAGATCGATTTCCACCAGCTCGTCCATGGTGTCTGCCGTCACCGGACGCGCATAAGAGACACTCACCGAAGCCTCCCCTAAAACCAAAGGCCGGTCCGATAATGGCAAAGACTCGCCATCCCCTTTAATCGGGGCAATGGTGTACGAGATTCGCACTACGTCATGAATGCCAACCGAGCGGATATTGTAAATTTCAAAATAGACCAGCGGCGGGCTTTTTTTACTCATTTCATGAAAAGGGTATGCCGTAATCCACAAATTTTGAAATTGCACCGTCGGCAAGATGCGTCGCTGCGCCTTGTTTTTAACACGATAATTGAGTTGAATATCGCTAAGCAACAACTCCCTTCGTGAAGAGAAATTGCGAATACGAATGGGCTCACGGTAAAAACCGATTTTCTCGCGCTGCGTTTCCTCAACTTGCAAGGTCAATTCGGCTTCTTCGGGCGCAGCCAACAACGCTAATTTCCCCACCGCGTTCGATAGCTTTTGCCGCGCAGCCAATCCTACCGGAAAAGATGATGAGGTATGATTTTCGATAAGCGGCTCGAAATTCGCATCGCGCAGCATGCCGCTAAATTCCACAAAGACGGACTCTTTCGAGGACTTCTTGACTTTCTTAACCAGATTCTTTTTTAAGGGTGCCAGAAGTACGACTTCGATTCGGGTTTTGCCGCGCGGTCCGCGAAATTGAGCGATTTGATCGAAAAATTCCAGCTCATTCTTAGCCACCAGCGGGTCCCGCGCCGACGATGGCGCCGCGATGCGGGCTTTGTGTTTTTCAACCTTGACGTCCGTATCGATTGTGGCAATAATCCCATGCGGCGCATTGAGCTCTTCGGCGAAGACCGAACGGGCGTTTGGGTGAGTTTTGGCGTACGCGATAGCCTCTTCCAGGAATTCTATTTTTGCGGCGGCTTCACCAAGAACCGGGGAAACATGCCGGACTTTTTTAACCAGGGAGCTCCAGAGCCATAACTTGCCGGCCTCATATTTGGGTTTGCCCTGCACTACGATATCCGTTAAGTCTTCGATTTCTCGATAGCCCACACCCTCTTTGACAAAATAGAGCACAAAATTGCGTTGCACGCTTTCATAAGACCAGACTTCATAAGCGGCAATGCCGGGCCGTCCCATATCTTCGTAACGTATTTTGGGTTTTCCAAACTTGATATAATATAAGCCCCGATCATCAACAAAAGGCGGCGAAACACGACGAAAGTGTTTTCTTGCATACCGAACGCGGCGGTTGAATTCCAGCAGCCAATCGTTTTCGGGCAGCAGCGGATTCGGGTTGGCCGCTTTCCAGTAGTGCTCAATAAAAGCTTTCTTTTCATCTAAAGACTGTAAAGAGTCGTACGCGCTTTTGTGCTCAGGCTCGAGAAGCAGTAAAAAATAGCTCTCGAAGTCCCGCTCAAAAGTTGCCGCTTCAGCGGCTTGCAATTGTGCAAGATACACTTGTTCGGTCAAAATGCTGTCGGCGTCTGAAATAGCAACCGAATGAGTATTGCTTCTCGTTTCCCCAGTCAACCTACCATTTCCAAGTACAATGATAAGCGAAAACATGAATAAGCTCCGAAACTTATTTACCATCCTCTATCCCTTTACAAATAATCACTTTTTCAAGGTACTATATCCCGAACATACGAGGGGCGATCAGGGACTACCCCTTACCAACGCCGCCACATAATGCCCGACTAATCGACAATATTAAATTCTCGCTGCATCTTTATCTAAAGGTGAAAGTTGCTTTGCCAATTCAATAATCTTTTGTAGTGTAGCATTATCAGGCTTCATATTCGATTCCTACATGTAGTGTTTTTCTTAGTATTATACAAATTGCTTTTCTATTTATCAAGATAGAAGTTTATCACGTACAAATTCCTTCATAAGCTGCCCTTATAGTATTATCTCTCATTGTTTGCACTTTTTTGCAAAAGAATCCCAGTGCGCTCGTTACCGTTCTACTCAAGAAGGCTAAGGCTAAGAACTGCCAACCAGCCATGAAAGTTGGGTTCGGAACTTAGCCTCATCCTTCGCCTTAGCCTGTGCGGCTTCGCCGCGCTGGGAATATTCGCCGCATTAGGTGCTAAAAAATCAATTTCTTGCACAAAAAACAAAGATTTCACGCAAAGATGCGAAGCCGCTAAGAGATCGCAAAGAAAGATCCTTTGCGTGATCTTCGCGTCTCTGCGACTTTGCGTGTGCTTTTCATTTTCTTTTTTTTGGTTCCGGCTTGACCGGGCTAGGTGGTTTTATTTCACAAATAATTTCTTCTGCTCGGGTTTTGCCGCGCGGTCCGCGAAATTGAGCGATTTGATCGAAAAATTCCAGCTCATTCTTAGCCACCAGCGGGTCCCGCGCCGACGATGGCGCCGCGATGCGGGCTTTGTGTTTTTCAACCTTGACGTCCGTATCGATTGTGGCAATAATCCCATGCGGCGCATTGAGCTCTTCGGCGAAGACCGAACGGGCGTTTGGGTGAGTTTTGGCGTACGCGATAGCCTCTTCCAGGAATTCTATTTTTGCGGCGGCTTCACCAAGAACCGGGGAAACATGCCGGACTTTTTTAACCAGGGAGCTCCAGAGCCATAACTTGCCGGCCTCATATTTGGGTTTGCCCTGCACTACGATATCCGTTAAGTCTTCGATTTCTCGATAGCCCACACCCTCTTTGACAAAATAGAGCACAAAATTGCGTTGCACGCTTTCATAAGACCAGACTTCATAAGCGGCAATGCCGGGCCGTCCCATATCTTCGTAACGTATTTTGGGTTTTCCAAACTTGATATAATATAAGCCCCGATCATCAACAAAAGGCGGCGAAACACGACGAAAGTGTTTTCTTGCATACCGAACGCGGCGGTTGAATTCCAGCAGCCAATCGTTTTCGGGCAGCAGCGGATTCGGGTTGGCCGCTTTCCAGTAGTGCTCAATAAAAGCTTTCTTTTCATCTAAAGACTGTAAAGAGTCGTACGCGCTTTTGTGCTCAGGCTCGAGAAGTAGTAAAAAATAGCTCTCGAATTCCCGTTTAAAAGTGGTTGCATCCGCGGCTTGCAATTGTGCAAGATACACTTGTTCGGTGATGAGACTGTCGGCGTCGGCGCTCGAGCCTATTGCGGGAGCGGCAGCCGGATACACTTTACCGGACGCAGCATTCGTTAACGCAACATGAATGACCAATGTCAAAACGAGAGCTCTAATAATTCTGTTACGAGACATTTCTTTCATCAGTTAAGAAGCCTTCTGGTTTCTCTGGCAAACGGGACGTTTGCCCTACTTCGTCAATAACAACTTTCTGGTCGCCACAAAACCTTTGGCTTTGAGCTGGTAGACGTAAACGCCGCTGGCTGCCTGTAGCCCTCTCGTGTCTTTGCCGTTCCAAACCATGCTGTGATTTCCGGCAGTGATGGGACCCGAGTGCAGGGTCTGTACCAACTGTCCGCGCATATTATAAATCGCCAACGTGACCACGCCCGCCTCCGGTACGGCAAAAGAGATTGTGGTCGTCGGGTTGAACGGATTCGGGTGATTCTGCGCCAGCCCAAACTCATTGGGCAGGCTTTCGGCGCCCCCGGGACTGGCGGCAAGTTTGTGCGCCTGGTCGTCATCATCATCGTCGTCATCAGAGGTAGCCGGTGGGCTGGCTGTGGCTGTGCCAACGTTGCCGGCGGCATCGGTGGCCGTGCACAACAGCGTCACGTCCGGGCCTTTGACCTCTTTTAACGTGCCGTCTTTTTCGTATTTGACATGGTACTTGTGACCGCCCTGGTTCTTCAGCTTTACCACCTGACCATCGCTTACGGCTACACCGCCTACGCTCAAGATCTGCGACCAGAATCCTTGCGGATCCGGCCCTTCAACTTTTACTTTGTTTTTCTTTAAGTCGATTTCGAGCTTTTTGTGCTTCTTTGTTTTGAATTTAACCGAAGGATTATTCAATGATGGCAGTTTTATGACCGAGCCGACCGCTGGATTTGGGTCGCAGTTGTCTGTCGCGCTGCACTGAACGGCGAACTTATAGCCATGGTCGTCCTTTTTGCCATGGTGGCCGTTGTCATCATCATCGTCATCGTCGCCTGCGCCTGCGACCGGAATGAGGTCGGCAGTGATGACCGGTGCGGTCACGTCAGCCACAATCACATTCTGCGCTTGCGTGCTGCTGTTGCCGTTGCCGTCGTCGTAAGTCCAGGTGACGCTAAACGTGCCCTGCGTGCTGTAAGACGTCGGGTCAGTGGTAGAACCGGTAATGGCGCCGGCACAATTGTCTGTCGCCGTTGGCGCTGTCAGGGTTACGCTGCATTCGCCGGTGGCGTCGGGCAAGGTAGCCACATCCGCGACCGGCGCGCTGTTGTCTGTCACGTTGACCGTGATGGCGCTGCTGCACGTGCCGCCGCTGCCGTCATCCGCAGTCACGATGACGCTGTTAGCGCCCAGAACCAGATTCGTGGGGCTGACGGTGATGGTCAGCAGGTCGTTATCCGGGTCGGTGACGCCGGTGACGTCTGCGCCGGAGATGGTGGCGCCGCAACTGGCATCCGCGTTTTGGTTAGCAATGGCTGCCAGGCTGCAGTCGGGGGGTTGGTTGGCGCCCCCTTGGTTGCCGCCGCCTATGAAGAGTATGTCCGAGCGCTCCGTTATGGCCATACCTGCATGGGAAGCGAACACATCGATGAACGCACCGGTCGTGCCGTCAAACCGGACGACTTGGTTGTTGTTCCTGTCCAAGACGTAGAGGTTGTCATCTGGACCAAACGCGATACCTTCGGCAAATCCCTTACCACCAAAGTTAGGGGACGGACCCGGCGGCACGCTCGCAAAGGTCGCAAATTCGCCTGCAAAGGTGAAGGCGCCGCCTCCGGAATTGTTGAAACGATAAACGCGACCGAAAAAGTCCGATACGAGGAAACTATTAGAAACGTACATGTTTCCAGCTGCATCAAACTCGACATCAATGGCGCCACCTTGGCCTGCTGGCAACGAAAAGATGGCGTTACGCGTGCCGGAGGCGACGTCAAACCGCCACACTTCTTTGGTATTTCTTACAGCTACGTAGAGCTGTCCGTCTGGCCCAAGGGTCGTACCTGAGGGAACTTTGTTGAACAGGGATGGGGTGAACGTCCGGAGCAGTGCGCCGGTCGTCGCATCCCGTTCTTCGATGCTTGACTTGTTGTTTGTCACATACGCTTTGCTTCCGTCTGCAGAAAAAGCCATCCCCATCGGATTGAAGGTTAGCACAGAAGTCGGGGGAACCAGGAAGCCCAGTGATGCACCAGTTGTCACATCAAGCTCTTCAATGGATTGATTGGCGATTTGAGAGTTGACGACATATACGTTACCGTTTGGTCCGAGGTTCAGGTCAACCGACTCGATGCCAGGGATGACTGCGAATTGGTCGGTGAAAGCGCCGGTTGTCGCGTCAAACCGGACAATTTCGTTGCGAGCTCCGATGAGAAGTGCGCCAGGGGGCGGGGGCGGCGTTACACCGCTCGCCAGGTACACATGGCCGCTTGCTCCTGCTGTTGAGAGTGAGGCGATATCCAGGTCTCCATCTCCGTCGATATCTCCAACAGCGGGGACCGCCAGGGTTGCGCTCACAAAGACGGTGGTAGCGCCGAAGACCCCGGTGCCGTCATTCAAAAAGACTCTGGATCCGATGGCGTCCAAGTCCCCATCACCGTCGGCGTCGGCCAGCTCGGTCGTTCTGCGGTTGCCGGTCTGCACGGCGCCAAACGATGTGGCAGGCGTGAAGCCCATGTTGCCGTCGTTTAGTAGCAGTGATGGTGTCACGAAGGAGCTGGTAGTCGTCCCCAGCACGTCCACCGTCCCATTGCCGTCAACGTCCCCAGCTACGAGCATGCGCAGATTGGTTGTGTTTTGGGTCGAAACGAACGTGAACGAACCCGTGCCGTCATTTCGGAAGAAGTCGATCCTCACCCCAAACCATCCGAGTTGTCCGAAGTCGAGATCGTTGTCACCATCGAGGTCCGCGAGCACTATCGCGAATGAGTTGGAGATGACCCCCGGGGTGACGATGCTCTGAGTGGCGAACGTCCCGTCGCCATTGCTGATGCGGATTTGGACGTTGTGGCCAACGGACATGACGATATCCTCCTTGCCATCCCCGTTGACATCTCCCGTCTGGGCGTTCCAGACGCCTTCGGGAGGGAGGGAACCGCTCCAATTGATCCAGAACGCGAAGTTGCCACCGCCCTGATTCTCCAAGAGCTGTGCAGTGCCGCCGAAGAACCTAACCCAGTCTGGATCGCCGTCGCCGTCGAAGTCGCCAAACCTGCCGTGCACACCCAGGCTCACGGGCGTACTGGGTTCGGAGAATACGCCGTTCCCGTCGTTGAGGTACAGTCTGTCCAGCGCGAGATCAAGATCCCCGTCGCCATCGACGTCGGCGAGTTGTGGCAGGTGGTTCGGGATCTGCGAAGTGGCGAGGGTTGGAAGGACTTCAGTGTAGGTGAGCTGCGCATAAGCCGCCGGGGCAACCAAGATGGTCGCCAGGAGCAGGCCCAGTAACGCTACAAATTTTAAAAATTTCATGGTTCTTACCTCCATTTTGATTGTTATTTCACGGTTGCTATGGTGATAGAAACCGACTGAATAATTTTTTGTTTTCTTCATTGTTGATTCCACCGAATTAGTACATACTGTTAGCTATCTTTCACTACGTTTGCGACTCAGATCATCCGGATCACCTCCTTAATTGTTTTTTTTGTTCAGGCTTCTTGCCGAGCGCCGGATTTTTACAAGGGTTGTATCGGAGGACGGCCATCACGGGCCGTTCACAACCCTCGTCAGGGTTAAGATTGAGTAAAAATCCCCCGGTGAGAATTTTGTCTTTTACCTGCATAAAAATAGGGAAAACCAGGTGGGAAAATCTTGAACGTATCGCGCATAAGTTTGACTAAATCGCGCATTTTGAGAGAAAACCGGGGGATTAGATGATAAAAGTGGTTTAAGGTGGGAAATATAGGTAGAGAAATACGCAGCGCCCGTTTTAATTTTTCTTGAATTTTGACGGCGTGCAACCAAACTGTTTTTGGAAACTGCGAGTAAAGTGTGCCTGATCGCTGAAGCCGGCCTGGTAGGCGATCTCGGCCATTGTGCCGGCATTTTTGGCAAGCAGGTCAGCGGCGCGCTGCAGTCGCATGGAGCGGATGAGTCGGCTGGCAGGCTGGCCGACCAGGGCATTGAGTTTGCGGTTGATTTGGGAGCTGCTCATTGCGACCTTTTTTGCCAGTGTCTCGACATTCAAGTGACTATCCTCCATAAGCGCTTCAATGGTTGTGATGACACGCTGGAGAAATTCCTGATCCATCGAAGTCGCGGCGATTTCAGATGGTTTGATAACCGTGGCTGTGCTGAACCGCTCCCGCAGCTTGCGGCGCAGCTCGATGAGCTTGCGCACCCGCACCGCCAGTTCTTTGGGACGAAACGGTTTGAGCACGTAGGCGTCAGCGCCGGTTTCGAGACCGGCGATTTTTTCTTCCGCCGCCGCTTTAGCCGTTAGCAGAATGATCGGAATGTGGCTGGTGCGTTGGTCGGTTTTCAACTGCCGGCAGACCTGGTAGCCATCTTTTTTCGGCATCATGATGTCGCTGATCACCAGGTCGGGAATGATCTCTACAGCTTTGTCAACGCCTTCTTGCCCGTCACTGGCTTCAACAATTTTGTAGTCCGGTTCGAGGTGCTCGCGAATATAGGCGCGCACGTAGGCGTTGTCTTCGATGATGAGGACGATGATGTCGTCGATTTCCCCCTTTTGTTCACCCTCTTGCAAGATTTCCGTTGGGTTGGGCAAAGCATCCCTGGCCGTCGGTACGTCGGCATGTAGGGGCGCATCGCGATACGCCCCTACGGTTACATCGTTTTTTTCAACAATTTCATCAACCTGCAAATGCGCTTTGCCCAGGGGCAGGCAGACAGTGAGGGTCGTTCCGCGCCCTTCCCGGCTCTTGACTTCGATGCTGCCATTATGCACCTGCACCAACTCTTTTACCAGCGCCAGACCAATGCCCGTGCCTTCATGTGCGCGGGTGCTTGAAGCGTCCACCTGGTAGAAACGGTCGAAAATATGCGGCAGACGATCGGCCGGAATGCCATCGCCCGTGTCTTCAACCCTGATTTCGACGCAATTAACTGACGGCGTTGCACCCGGGCTGTTGATGCACGCCTCACATTTCGGATCGCGAATTTCATATTTTTGCCCGTTGCCCGAATTTGAAGCGCCCCACCGGCAATCCTTAATCAAGGTACAGGTTACTTTTACACTGCCGCGATCCGGTGTAAATTTAAAGGCATTCGAGAGCAGATTGGTGAAAATTTTCTCGATCTTGTCGCGATCGAAATACATCGATTTATGACCCCCTTTTGATTCCCCCCTTGCCAAGGGGGGATTAAGGGGGGTAGAAGTTTCCGAACCTTCGCAAGGTTGTGGCGCATCATCTACCTGAAACCCAAGATCGATATTTTTTCCATCAGCCAGGGATTCGAACGACATGACCAGACCTTTGAGAAATACAACGAAATCGCCAGGGCTGGCTTGCAACTGCATCTTGCCGGTTTCCAGCCTGGAGAGGTCGAGCAGTTGATTGATGAGCCGCAGTAACCGTTGGGCATTCCTATGCACCAGCGCGGCGTTCTTCCGGTTCTTTTCCCCTGAGGCCTCGGCAATCAGCTCTTCCGCCGGCCCGAGAATCAACGTCAGCGGCGTGCGGAACTCATGGGAAATGTTGGCAAAAAACCGCGACTTTATTTTATCCATATCCAGCAGTTTATCGGCTTCTAAATTTTTTCGTTCCAGATCATATCTCAATTTTTGGCGATTGATTTGAAATCGTGCGATACCATAGAAAATTCCCGCGTAAACAATAAAATATGTAAGATATGCCCACCATGTGCGCCACCAGGGCGGCGCGATCGTTATTTTGATAGCAACGCCTTCCTCATTCCAGACGCCGTCGCTGTTGCTACCGCGCACGTGAAAAACATATTCGCCAGGATTCAAATTGGTATAAATGGCCTTGCGTTCGCGGCCTGGTTTGCTCCAGTCTTTGCTAAAATTTTCCAGCTTGAACGAATAGCGGTTTTTCTCCGGTGCGGAATAATCCAGAGCCGCGAATTCAAAGGAAAACACATTATCTGCGTAAGAAAGAGTAATGGCGTCAGTCGCCGAGATATGCTTTTGCAAAGGCGAGCCGGGTTCCCCAAAAGCGGCCGATTGATAGCGAATTTGAAAGTCCGTGAAAACCACCGGCGGAATGTGAGGATTGTCTTGAATGCTGTCGGGATGAAAGATATTGAACCCCTTGATCCCCCCGAAAATCATTTCTCCGTTGGCGCTTTTGTGGTAGGAGCGAGTGTTAAACTCATTGCTTTGCAATCCGTCACGCTGGTCATAATTTCTAAATCGTTTTACGGTGCGTTCATCGCGGTTCAAAACGGCATTGGCAATCCCCTTGTTGGTGCTCATCCAGAGGTTGCCGTGGTCATCGGCGAGGATGCCGTACACGACATTGTTGGGCAGGCCGTCTTTGTCGGTGTAGTGGGTGAAGGTTTCTGTGGAATACTCGAAACGGTTCAGGCCGCCGCCGTCGCTGCCCAGCCAGAGAAAGCGTTCCGGGTAGAGCGGGTCAGGCAGCAGGGTTTTGAGCACGTTATGATTCAAACTGGCCGGATTTTGCGGGTCATGGCGATAGACCTTATGCGCTTTGCTCTCGAGATCGAAGCGGATCAGGCCGCGATTGCTGGCCAGCCATAAGGCATCCGACCCACGCCGAACCATCTTGAGTATTCTCAGACCGAAGCCGCCCAATGTTTCCTGTGTTGCCAGTGGATTCACGCTCAGGATTTCTGTTTGCGGCTGCCAGCGCAACAAAGCACTGGTCTTTTTGGACACAAGGTTCTGCCCAGATGGTAATTCGGCGTCCCCGGCCATCCAAATGCTGCCTTCCCGGTCCTCATAAATCGACTGAAGACTAAGCGTTCTTTTCGGGAAAAAGTGGCGGATCCGGCCGGAGGCGTTATCATATTTCGCGAATCCCGATTGGGTGGTAAACCAGATGTCACCGGAACGATCTTCAAGCATACCTGTCACAGCATCATTCCCAAAGGGTGAAGGAAATTTTGTACAAATACCGGTGGGGAGCTCCAGTTTGTAGAGGTTGCTCTTACGAAAAAACCATACCCGCCGGGAGCGGTCTTGCAGGATCGGGCCAAGGCTGAAATTAATATTTGAGTCCGGTGTGATTAAATCGCTGGTATATTTTTGAAATCGTTGCAGCTTCGGGTCATATTTGTTCAAACCGAGACCGTTCGTTCCCAGCCACACGACGCCGCCGCGCTCCTGAAAAACAGAAAGCAGGACATCAAGACCCAGGCTTGAGAGGTCCTGTACACGCTTCCGGATATATCGGTAGGTTGCGGTTTCCGGATTGAAGAGCGCCAATCCCGCTTCTGTGGCAAGCCAAAACTGACCGTCTTGAGCCTCACATATTTCATTCGTCGGCGTTCCGGAATCAAAAGCGGTCCCGGCTGTATGTGGATAGTTGTTGAACTGGCCGGCCGGGCCATCCTGCAAGCTTAGCCGCGCCAACCCCCGGGGCGTTGCCACCCAGAGTGCGCCGTCCTGCCCTTCATGGAGGGAATTACACTTGTTGGAAAGCAGGCTGTGTGGGTCCTTGGGGTTGTGAAAATAGGAAGTAAAGGTTCCACCCTGGGCGTCAGATTCTTCGATGGAGTTTACCCTGAGCGAAGCCGAAGGGCTCAGGAGATTCAAGCCATTGTCCGTCGCGACCCACAGGACGCCGGAGCGGTCCACCAGCACATCCCGGACAATATTATCGCTCAGGCTACCAGGCTTTGTGTTGTCGTGCGTATAGAGGGTGAAATGATAATCCGATGCGGTCGTTGCGCCTTGAAGGCCGTTTACAACTTCTCCCTCCACCCGCTCATTCGCGCGCACAACCAGCTTATTCAGGCCACCTTTAAGTGTCCCGATCCAGAGTGTGGTTGCCGGTTTTCCCGCAACACCTTGCACCGCCGGCGATTCACAAATCGAGGTTACAAAATTGGCGCTCAAGCTGTTGGGGTTGCCCGGCTCATGCGCAAACCGGCGAAACGTCCCGGTCCCCGGGTCAAAGCAGTTGAGACCGCTGTTCTGTGTGCCGAGCCACAGCCGGCCGGCGCGATCTTCAAAAATCGCCGTGACGCTATTGCCGGATATGGTAGTGGAGTCAAAGGCATCGTGCCGAAAGACCTTGAAGTTGTAGCCGTCATAGCGATTCAGGCCATCCTTGCTGCCAAACCACATAAAGCCCCGGCGGTCTTGATGAATCGCCCAAATCAACCCCTGGGACAGGCCGTCCTCGATGGTGATGTGATCGAAGCGCGGCAAGATTGGCGGCGCAAGATCATTGACGGCCGGCGAGTCTTGCGCCAGGCAGGGAAATGCCAGACAGCTCCACAGCAGGAGTAACTTGGGGTAAATCATTTGGTGATTTGAGTAAAGATTTCTAATGAGCGCTATTCAGAAAGAACTACTATTTGTTCGATAGGAGAAGTCTCTATAGTGTCTGAACGAAAACTTGATTTTTGATGTCTTTGCGAGCGTTTCTCAGCGAAGCAATCTCCTTATATGGCACGTTATGGGATTGCTTCGGTAAAAAAAGCTTCTCAACGACAGCTATGTAAACAGTTTTCGTTCAGACACTATATAAGTATACAGCAGAATGTTGCTTTGTGCATATACTTTTTTGAAATTGTTTGATTTAGTTGAAGTACCGCCGGGGCTAAGAAAAGACCGTAAGGTTGTCAGAGACGCTCTGCGGTCTCGTAATCGAAAGCGTGTGCAAAAACAACCAAAGATAGTCTGGTGTTCAGGGCTTTAGCCTGTTTTTGGGGATTAATGCTCTTTCTATAAGCATGGCCGAAAAGTCTAAAATCACTTCCCGAAGGCGTCCCGCCGAAGTTTTTTGGGCACAGAGCCGGAGTAGAACCCGCTCGGCGGGGACGCCTTCGCTAAGAAAAGATACTTTTCTTCCACGCTTCTAGTCGAGGTTGGGACAGGTGGGTTTGTCTGATCTGTGACTATTTCAATTTCTCAATTAGTTTTCCTAAATCACCATAGTCATATGGCGGGCGCTTTCTGACCGCCAATATATCTACAGCCTTGTCTATTTCCGTGATTGCGTAGACATGCGCCAGTTGTCCAGTCGAAGTCGCCATAGTTCCGAATCAAACTCTGGCTTTATGTTTCTGATGCTGAGAAGGTGAGCAGCCAAACTGTTTCTTGAAATGTTTGGAAAAGTGCGCTTGGTCGTAAAAGCCAACCTGGTAGGCGATTTCGGTGACCAAGCCGGAGTTGTGCGCAAGCAAATCTGTCGCTCGCTGCAAGCGCATCGAACGGATCATTTCCCCGGCAGACTGATCGATGAGCGCCTGTCACTTGCGGTTGATCTGGGAAACGCTCATGTGAACTTTGCTAGAAACGCGGGAAAAAGTTTTTTGCAGGTTGGGTAGAAACTGCCTGCAGGAATAGGCTGCTCCACTGCAGGGACAGAAGCAGCAATGAAAGAAAATATTTGATTACGGTTTTAGTGGAAAAAATCAAAGGCGTCATTCCGAAATTAAATAGCGTCTGAACGAAAACTCAGAAATAAGCTCTAAGCCCCGTCCTCGGGGCGTCGTAATCAATTGTTTTTACAAAGCGTCAAACGCACCCGGGGACGGGTGCTTGAGCATTGTAACGAGTTTTCGTTCAAACACTAAATACTTGTTTCTACAACTCTTTCCCGACCACATCTAAAGGCGCCGCCATCTCATTGGTCGTTGGTCTTTCTTTCATTAAGATGACGCCCCCTTTGTTGTCCAGAGCCATTTTGAGCATGCCTTCACGGACCTGGTAAGTGTTCTCGTTGAGAAGATCCTTTACGATAGTCCCGTCTTTCCAAAGTGTAGCGAAATTGAGCAAGCGCTTGGATTCACCATTGTTTAATAGGATGATCATTTCGGAGTCCGTGTATTTTCGAGAAAATCCGTACAAATCTCTTTTGTTGTCGATCAAACGAGTGATGAAAGAGCCGACTCGAAGCGCCGGTTGTGCTCGCCGAATCTCGATGAGTTTTTTGTAGAAGGAAAACATATCCTTGTCGAAAACGTTCTCATCTTGTGCTTTTACCTTTGGCTGCACGGATCGATACGTTTCTTTTTCATACAGTGAATCGGGCCAAAGCATGGGTTTACTGTTGTCCGGGTAGGTTCCTCCCCACATACCGGCTTCGTCGCCATAGGTGATCAGCGGCGCCCCTAAATAAGTCATTTGAAAAAGCGCGATCAGCTTTTGCACTTTCTTTTCATTCCTGTTCGGGCGCCGTGGGTCGTAGTCGGGTTTTTCAGCTATCCCTGCTTCGCGGCCATAGCGGCGATCCGGATTTTTGATCATACTCGAAATGCGGTCGGTGTCATGGCTGTCAACCACATTCATCAAAAGGACATTGGTCTCGTCCGGATAGGCGTTCCTCAGGCCTTTGAGTCGATTATCAAATTCGGAAACCGAAATCCGCTTTTTGTCGTGTACAAAAAAATCCGCCACTGTTTTTGCAAAAGGATAGTTTGTTAGCGTATCAAACCGTTTTGGGGACGTCCAATCCGGGGCGTCTTCCCAAAGTTCACCGACGGCAATCGCGTCCGGATTGAGCGATTTGATCAAAGCATTCCATTGTTCCCAAAAAGTCGCATCAATTTCCAGGGGGACGCTCAACCGCCAGCCGTCGATGCCATCGGACGGGTCGCCATCTGCGTTCGGGTCCATCCAGCGGCGGGTGATATTAAAAATATATTTCTTGACCGGCTCCACTAAGCCGTTTTCATCTTTCCGGAACACCGGCAGGTTTTTTAACTCTAACCAACAACGATAATCGAATTCACTCGTATCGGGCGTGGCCGGATCGTCCCAAGCGGTGATTTCGAACCAGTCTTGATAAGGGGAGTTCTGCTGGTTGGTTCTGACATGTTGGAATGCCCAGAATGAATCGCCGCAATGATTGAACACAGCGTCGATAACGATCCTCAGTCCCATTTCATGAGCTTTTTGGACCAGCTCCAGAAAGACGAGATCGGCCTGCGACCAGGTCCAGGACTCGGGGTCTTCTTTCTGGAATTGAATCGCTACCCAGTCCCCGTCGCGGTCGTAGCCAAAGTTGTTGTCCACATGATGGAATGTTGTTGCGTCATATTTATCCGCAGACGGCGCTTCAAAAATGGGATTGAAATAGATGACATCCACGCCCAGGTTTTTGAGATATGGGAGCTTTTCGATCACACCTAAAAGGTCGCCGCCGAACCTGCGATCGTTGACCGACTGATAAAATGTTTGGCCGCGCTCGATTTCCCAGGGTAACAACCTGTACCAATCGGCTGTCCAGGGGTGACCCTGCCAGGGGAAGGGAACGTCGCCTAATATTCGTTCTAAAACCGGATCGTTTTCAGTGCTGCCGTTACTGAAACGCTCAGGGAGAATTTGATACCAGACAGCGCCTTTTGCCCATTCGAGTGGTGCGTTTTGCGCAAAGAGGTTGGTATAGATGAAAACCGGCCCGAGGAAAAGGAGTGTTTTTAATTTCATGGCATTCATGGCACATGCACGACTGATTTTAACTTCATGAAATATAAGCATATAATAGTACCGAACAAGAGAAAGGATTGGCGAAGAATTTGACAGTCCTCAATAATTCGCATATCGTCAATCGTGACTTGGAGATCCTGTCAATTGCAGGCGGGATTTCGTAAGACCCAGACGTCGAGGTAACCGGTCAGTCACGGTAATTAGCCGAAACGCTTAGCGAAGGCGTCCCGCCGAGCGATTCATCTCCT
>JBHHWX010000049.1:0-19346 GCA_046756745.1 bacterium
GAGGGGGTCTTTTTACAGGAGTTTATGGGACGGCGGGAAGCCGGTCACATCGCTTTTGTAAGCGGGGGTGAGATTTATTCGTTGATTACCAACCAAGAATACAAGTGGTCCTTCGACGGCAACCAGGGAATCATCGCAGGGGCGCCTCTGGGCGGAATCGTGGAAAAAGACCCGGAAGACAAGTATCAGCTTGCTAAACAGCTTTTGCATCCTTTGCTGCCGTGGTTTCGGGAAGTGCAGTTCAACGGCCCGGTGCAAGTTACGGCCATACGAACAAAGGATAAGTGGTCGGTTTTAGAATACAACGTTCGGCTCGGGATCACATGCGCTCCCATTATTTTGCAAATGCTGGAAAACCCGCTGGATGTTCTTTGGAATGTTGTTCGAAATCGCAAGCTCGAAATCAGTTTTGTTGAGAATCGCAATTTTGGCTGTTCGTTGACCTTAGCCGGGTACGGTTATCCCTACAGCCAGGTGAAGGGGCCGCAATTTCCCGTCCGCCTTCTCGATAAGCCCGACTGTGACTTTTGGTGGAATGAGGTCGTCGCAGATAAGAACGGAGATATCTACTGCGACGGACAGCGGATCGCCGACCTGGTTGCCATCGAGTCCACTTTGCAGGAAGCGATAACGAAAGTCTACGAAAATATCCGAAAAATAAACTGTTTAGGCAGCTACTACCGCACAGATATCGGAAATAGTCTTTGGCCGCCCGGGAGCGATTAGAGGGAGTCTCGAATAATAATGGCGGAGTGGAGTATTGGATCGATGGAGTACTGGATCATTGTCACTTCAATAAACTAAACTTTTTTCAATCCATTAATGACGTGGTTGAAAAACTCTGTCAGGGTTAATGTTATGCTCTATATATAAACGACATATCTTTATGAATTCTATATACAGAAATTTTTGTAAGACTCTAACCCTGACAGAGTTATTAATCAACAGAATCATGAATCCAACACTCCAATTGTTTTACTTGCGACTTCGCCTCTCTGAAAAGGAGATCATGAGATAATGAGCAATAGTCAGAGACAAACACTGCGACCCGCTTGGGTCGAAATTGACCTGAAGCAGGTGCGCCGTAATTTTGAAATCATCAACCGGGACAAGCCGGGCCGGGTGTCTCTTTTATCTGTCATTAAAGATCAGGCTTATGGACACGGAGCTGTCGAAGTCGCTAAAATCGCGCTGCAAACCGGAGCGAGCTATTTAGCGGCGGCCACAATCGACGAGGCTTTGGATCTGAGGCGTCATGGAATTTCGGCGCCGATTTTACTGTTCGGCGAACGCACGGAAGATGAGCTGAAAATATGTCTCGATGAGAATCTGACCTGTTTTGTCAACCAGGTGGCGCAGGCACGTCGATATTCACAGCTTGCAGCGGCGAAGAACAAGCAGCCCCGGGTGCACATCGAAGTGGACACGGGTTTAAGCCGGTATGGCGTTCGCTGGACCCAAGCTCTACCGGTGATCGAACATGTTTTGAAAACAAACACGCTTGCTTTGGAAGGCGTGATGAGTCACTTCGCCATGTCGGATGAGCTGGACAAGTCTTTTGCTTTGCAGCAATTCGAGCGGTTTCAAGAAGTTTTGAATGAAATGAACCAACGTAACATGCACGTGAAATACCGGCATATGTGCAACACCGGCGGATTTCTGGATTTGCCTCAGGCTCACTTCGATTTGGTACGCATGGGGATTTTACCGTTGGGCGTCTACCCATCGCAGGTGTGCCGGCGGCTTTCCGGACTCGCGCCGGTGATGACGGTTAAAACTAAAGTGGCCGCTCTGCGGGATGTACAGACGAATGATGTCGTGGGTTACGGCATGCGCTATCAGGCATCTTCACCGCGCCGAATTGCCGTTTTGCCGGTTGGGTACGGCGACGGTTATCCCCGGGTACAAAATCAAGGCGACGTTTTGATCCGGGGCAAACGCGCCCCGATCATCGGCGGAAATGCCATGGACGCGATGATGGTGGACGTCACCGAAATACCCGCAACAAAAGTGTGGGACGAGGTCGTTCTTATGGGAAAACAGGAAGCCGAGGAAATCGACGTCCATGAAATCGCTTTATTAAAAGGCTCGGTTTCCTATGATATATTAACGGGTTGGAGGTGGCGGCTGCCCAGGGTCTATAATAATTAAGTTGAATTCAAACAGCCGTAGCTGTCATTGCGAGTCCCGCGTTTTTTTGCGGGACGAAGCAATCTCCTGCGTCATAGAGGGAGACTGCTTCGCTGAAAAACGCTCGCAGTGACAGACTCAAGCCGTTTTCGGTCAATCACTGGTTAGATTTCTTCAGCAAGGAGCAAAATGAAACTCCTATTCTCCGAATACAAATCCGACTACGCGAACTATATTTTCCCGTACGCGATCTGGGCGGTACCCGAGGGAAAAGAATCGCCGGCCCGGTTTTTTGCGCGCGGTTTCCTTCCTTCCTCAAGAGATTTCGAGCGATTTTATCTCTGCCGGCAAGTGCGGGTAAACTTACAAAACTTTACACGTACATCTGAAAATCGCCGTATCCTGAGAAAATGCCAAGACATTCAATTCAATTTGGTCCCCATTTCCGACTTTGAGTTTACTGAAGAATGGCGTGAGTTTTGTAAACATTACGCTGATATCAAATTCGGGAAAGACGTCATGACCCGCGACCGGCTTGATTCTCTGTTTCGTTCAAAAATCGTCACTCATGTCCTGGTATTTCATGATTCGAAAACAGAACAAGCCGTTGGCCTGGTGACGCTCTATCTCGAGAAGAAAACCCTCGCGTATTATTATTACGCCTTCTATGATCTCAATTATTATGAACGAAATTTGGGCATGTTCATGATGACGTCTGCTGTTGATTATTTCGCTGCGGAGAATGTTAACTCCATGTACCTGGGTACATGTTACTCTCGCAATGCTTTATACAAGACACAGTTTCGGGGCGCTGAATTTTTTAACGGCTTTCAATGGTCGCAGAATTTAAAAGAATTGAAGTACATGATCGAACGAGATGGTTCCGCGGTCACACAGCACTTGATTGAAACGGAAGAGTACTGCCAAAAATTTTATCACGGAAAAATCCACGCGATAGGAAAAGTGAGTGAATTTACCCTCTTTCTGGAATAGAATTGTTCCTCGATTGTTATTTTTTCTGACCTGTCTTTCTACGCTCTCTACCTCTTGGAGCCAAACACAGAACCTCCCAGTCGATCACTGGGCATACGGTTTTCTCGAACGCTTGGAAACACGGGGATTGTATATCAGCAGGGATTTCGATACCCGGCCCTATTCGCGCGAAGCGGTAGCCGGAATTATTCTGCAAATCGACCGCAGGGTTCGCAGCGAACCCGGACTCCTTTCTCATGTTGAACAAGAGCTTTTCGAGCAGCTCAAAGGTGAATTCCATGAAGAACTCGAGCTTTCCGGAGATGAAGTTGCAATCCGGGAAAACGAGTATGAGCCGCATATTTATCAATCGCAGTCAAAAGATATCAAAGTTCGGTTCGATGGCCTCATCAGCGAACAAGCAAAATTCGAGACCAAGCGCAAAGTGGATCGAACCATTCCGAATTCAATCTTTTCAGTGGGGCTGCGTTTCAGAGCGAACATCAAGAAGAGCTTGGCCATTTTTGCGGAGAGCCGTTCTTTTGTTTTAAGCGGGGCGGACAGCATCGGTAACACCGTTTATAATCCCGCGCTCGGGTTGCCGGTGACCAAGAAAGCCTTAATTGACATTACCGTTACAGACAACGCAACGAGTTATGTGGTGTTCAGGTTACCCTGGTTGAATCTCGAGGCCGGACGCGATTTAGTCGAGTGGGGTCCTGGATTCCGCGGCAATTTGCTTTTGTCGAGAAATTCCAATTACTATGATATGTTTAAATTCACCTTTCGATATCAGAAATTCAAATTTGAACATTTTCATGCATTTCTCAACTCAGACAGCACCAAATATCTTGCCGCTCACCGCCTTGAAATACGCCTGTGGAAGCATTTTCAGGTTGCTTTAAACGAAAGCGTGGTTTATGGAGAACGTCACGTAGAGTTTTTATATTTTAATCCGTTCGTACCTTTCATCATCTCTGAACGTCATTTGGGCGATCAAGATAACAATATGATCAGCTTAGACGCTACCCTGTTTCTCACAAAAGCTAACGTGCAGCTTTACAGTGAGATGTTGTTTGACGACTTCAGTTTCGCAAAGGATCTTTTCGGTAGTTTTGGTAACAAATGGGGTGTTTTGTTGGGCGGCTTTTGGGTCGATCCGCTAGGACTTTCTAATTCAGGGTTCCGGTTTGAATTTGTACGTCTGCAGCCGTTCGTCTATTCCCATAAATTCAGTCGAAACACGTATTCCAACTATAACAATACCTTAGGGCATTGGCTTGGGCCTGACGCCGACGATATCTACTTGGAGCTCAGTTTTCAACCGCATAAGAATCTTCGTTTGCGAACCTCCTGGGAACAGAGCAGGAAAGGACGAAATGATATTACGGAAGGATCGCCGCCTGAGCGTCCCATTCAATTTTTGGAGGGAGTTGTGGAAAGAATTCGTCTCTGGGGTCTGGTCGGGACTTGGCAAATCCACAGAGATATTTTTTTAAACCTGACCTATCATTTGGTGCAGGCGAAAAATCTACAGAGAAAGGACGGCATCAATCAAACAAACCATCGTTTGTTTGTGAATCTTTCCTTCGATTATTAACCGTCTTACCGCATAAATTTCCGGTACTTTTTCTTAATCGTTTCTGAATTTTTGTTTCTGGTTTCACTGAGATTCTTAAACGAGATAATCCTATCTTCTTCCAGGTTTATGTGGATTTTGTAGGCCTGATCTTCTACTTCTTCAATAAAGATCGCTTGATTAGGGGTATAAAATTCAACGGTAAGGTGATCGGGGTCTAATGAATAATGTTGCGCAATTGCTTGGAAATCGGTTGTGTAGTTTCGGTAGTGATCGGACTGGAATTCCATTTTCCTCCTCCTTACTTAAGAGTTTGCACTGATTCCTTGTTTACGTACACCGAAAACCCCTATAATGCAGAAATGAAAAAGTATAAATGGATAATAATTTTGCCCCATAAATATTAGGTAGGATACTTCTCAAAAAAGCTGACCCCTTTTGAAGGTTCGCTTTTTATTCGTTAACAAGACTCAACCTTTGAAAGATCAATGTCTTCGTTGCCTCATTACAACAATTAAAACAATAATAACACTAAAAATCGTAAAGATCAACTAAAAAATCACAGTTTACTTAAATAAGTTTCAAATTCTTCCACTTTTTTGCCGATATTCTGCGATTTCATAATCGCGGAAATGACGGCAACGCCAAAAGCGCCGTTCTCAACACATTTCAAAGCCCTTTCAGGGGTGATTCCGCCGACGGCAAAAACCGGGATTTTGGTTTTTCGCGTCATGTCTTTTAATTTCTCGAGTCCTTGTGGTTTGCCATACCGGTATTTCGAAGGCGTTGGGAACACAGGGCCAAACAAGAGAAAATCACTGCCGTCCTTTTCGGCTAAACTGGCCTCGTTGAGTGAGTGCGTAGAAACACCGATGAGCTTTTCAGGCGCAAGGATTTTTCGAGCTGCTTGAACAGGAAAACTCCGGGATGTCAGTTGAACTCCATCTAAATCCAGAGCGTGCGCAATATCGGCGCGCTCGTTGATAAAGAGTTTTGTGTTTGTCGTCCGGCATGTTGACTGTATGTTTGCTGCTAAGGAGAAAAGCTCCCTGGCTGTCAAATCTTTTTCCCGCAATTGAATCGCTTTGACCCCGGCTTGGCAGGCATCGTGTATTACCGTTGCTAAATCGCCGGTTAAGGTTTGGCGTCGATCGGTGATCAGATAAAGCCGGAAGTTAACTTTTGGCATTCTTATCGAGTTCCCGCCGTACTGCCGGCGCCAATGTCGTCAAGATTACCGGTTTGGAAATAAAACAACCCGCTCCGAGTCGAAGCGCTTCTTGAACTTGCTGCGATTTTGCATAGCCTGAGAGAAGGATGGCTTTTTGCTTGGGGCGGAATTCCAAAATTCGGCGATAGGTTTCCGCACCGTCGATACCATGCATGACCATATCTAAAATAAGGAGATCTTGCGGATGCTTTTTTAAAAACATGACAGCAGCCTCACCGCTCTCCAATGTTTTCACCTGGTAACTCAGCCGTTCTAACAACTGTGTAACCACTTTTCTCTGTACCGGATCATCATCAACGAAAAGAATTTTTTCATGATGACCGGTAAGCAGCATCACCGGTTCGATTTCTTGCTTACTCACATCGCGTGCGACCGGGAAGTAAAGCGAAAACCTGGTCCCTTGCCCAACTTTTGTGTCGACAGAGATGTAGCCTTGGTGATCTTCGACCACTCCGTGGACGACGCTTAAACCAAGCCCCGAGCCGCGCCGGCGGTCCATTTTCTTGGTCGAAAAAAACGGTTCGAAGATCTTATCGAGTGTTTCTTCCTCAATGCCTGCTCCGCTATCGGAAATTTCGAGCTTGACATACTCTCCGCGTGCAACGGTTTGGTAGCCCCGGAGCTTTTCGTCCAAATAAATATTACGGGTGGTAATGGTAAGCACTCCGATTCCTTGCATCGCCTCTTTTGCGTTGATAAATAAATTTATCAACGCTCTGGTCAGTTGCGCCGCCCCTCCTTTTATCAGCAGGAGATCGTCCGCAAAGTTTTTTTCGACAACAACTTGCGGGGGGAGTTTCGCAGAATGGAGCACTCTCTCTACTATCTCACTGAGATCGATGGGCTCCATGCTATAGTGCCCGCCTCGCCGTCCTAAAGCCAAGAGCTGTTGATTGATTTCGGCTATTTTGATGGCTGAAGATTCTATTTCCTCTACCAGCTCCAGAACCGGATGATGTTGCGGGAGCTCATCACGTATGAGCGTCGGATAGGCTGTCAGCGGGGTCAACAAATTGTTGAAATCGTGTGCAATTTGGCCAGCGACGCGCCCGGCGCTTTCGAGGCGATGGGAGCGCGCCAACTCTTCCTGCAACTGCTTCCGTTCGGTGATATCCCGGCACGCGACTCGTACGGCTTGCAAAGCGCCGTCCTTGCTTTTCAATAACGAAAATTCTTTGCTCACCCAAATTGGCTCTCCCGCCTTTGGAGTCAACCTCACTTCTATGTTTTTAGGGGGCTGGCCGGTTTTGTGAATGTGTTCCATAACCTGCCCGGCTGTCTTTAGATCGTCTGTGTAGATGAAATCGGCCACAGATCTGCCGACAATCTCATCCGAGGTATAGCCCAATTGATAAAGACCTCTTTGATTCAGGTCGGTTATTTTTCCATTTGGGTCGAGGATAATATATATATCTGGGGCGTTGTCAAAAAGGTCTCGAAAACGCTCTTCGCTCTGCTTTAGATCTTCAACTGCCTGTATTCGCTCAGTGGTATCTCGAAAGCTCCAAACTCTGCCCACTATCTTTTTGCCGATTCGCTGCGGCTGGGAATAGCGTTCAAACACCCGGCCATCCTGAAATTCCAAGACATCATAACTCTGGGCATCCGGTTGTGCATACAACTCTTTGACTTTAGCAATGAATTCCTCAGGATTCTTGAGTTGATTTGAGGCATACGAAAAGATCTTATTGCCTTCGCCGGATTCCAATATAGATTGCGGAATAGACCACATCTCGGTGAATTGTTTGTTAAAGCTCACAAGTTTACCTTCGGTATTGACGACCAAGATACCGTCGGCGGTAGAATCCAACGTCGCGCTGAGAAGCGAAAGCATGTTTTCTCGTTCATCTTCAGCTTTCTTTCTGTCGGTAATGTCTCTTAAAACGCCTTCATACCATACGGAGCGGTCTTTAGCGCTGGCGACTTGCAGGCCATGTTCCTCAATCCAAAGCTCAGAGCCATCTTTTTTCTTCAGACGGTAGATACACGACCTGGCTTTGTCCTGATTGATTTTTTTTAGAACGGCCTCCCGCTCTTCCGGTTTGAAATAGAGGTCTTTGGCTATGTTGAGTTTGAGAAGTTCTTCATGGCTGCTGTAGCCCAGCATGTTAACCAGCGCCGAATTCACAGCGAGTAGCCGGCCATCCGGAGTTGAACGATAGAGTCCATCCGGAACGCCTTCAACGAGCTGCCGAAGGCGTTCTTCGCTTTCAAGCAAAGCTTTTTCCGCACCTTTCCTATCCGTTACGTCTACCAAGAAATTCAACGTTGCCGGTTTGTTTTCCCACTGAATTCGCACGGCGTTGATTCGAACACATTTGACTTTCCCTTTTTTATCGATAACACGAAAGTCATAAAAATTGGGGAGGTTCTCGCCTTGAAGCCGCCGTAAATGCCTGGCTTGAACCATTCGCCTGTCTTTTTTGTGAATGATGTTCAAGAACTGCATGCCCAAAAGCTCGGTTCGGGTGTAACCGAGCATCTCAGTTGTTTTTGCATTAATGAACTTGAAGATTCCGTCTTGTGCGACCAAGATGGCTTCGTTTGCATGTTCTACGACCAAACGATATTTCTCTTCCGATTCTTTCAGAGCCTTTTCCGATTTTTTGCGTTCCACTGCATAGGCCACATGCCGTGAAATGGTCTGCGCAATTTGGGTTTCTTGCCGGTCAAATTGATGAGGATGGTCATAGCATACCATGAAAACCCCCAACATCTTGACGCCATGTGATATTGGAATAAATCCTAACGCCTGAATCCCTTCCCGGATCATGACAGACATGCATGCTCCTAAGCTCTTATCGTTCTGAACATCGGGTATGAGGATCGGCTGCGGGTTTTTCTCTTCCGGTGACCAAGGAGAATGGCCATCGACGGCTTCCCGGAATTCTTCCGAAAGCCCGTGCCAAGCTGTAAAGCGCATGACTTTTTCGTCATCAAAAAGCAAAATAGAAACTCGATCCGCATTTAAAACATTTCGCAGACCTTGCAGCGCTTCATGATAAATATCTTGCAGGTTGTCGGCCCTGCCGACTGCCTGACTCAGGTTATATATTGTCTGCAGCTCTTCCAGACGTTTGCGCTGAACCGCTTCAGCTTGTTTGCGCGCAGAGACGTCCCGAATGAGACTCTGGATATGAAGCGGTTTTCCTTTATCGTCGTATACGAGTGAGGCATTGACTTCACCGTGAAATTCCGTTCCATCTTTTTTACGGAAGACTCTCTCGTAAAACGGGAGTGTCTCTTCAACTAATACTTGGGTCAATTTTTGTTGTGCTTTTTCATATTCGTAGCTGGCAACGAGCTGACGCTTGGGCACATGAAGCAATTCATCGTTTCCATAACCAAATAGCTCTTTGGCTCTTTGGTTTACTGAGACCGTTTCGCCTTGCAAGTCTAAGATGAAGACCGCATCATTATTTCGTTCAAAGAGAGCCCGGTATTTTAGCTTGCTTTTTTGTAACGCCTCCTCAGTTTTCTTGCGTTGGTTCGATTTGTCTCCCGCGTCTTTTGTGAGTTTAGAGAGTTGTTTACGAAGGCGGGTAAGCTCCTCGATGAGCTCCCCTATGGATTGTTTATTATCCGGCATGTGCGCCTCCTACCTTGGTAGCAATACATCAACCTGGGCAGGCTCGGTTTTATATGTGAGCTTTCCCCCCGATTGAAGCTTAAGAGTGGTTATAGACGGTAACGAGTATAACACTATGTAAAGCCTTTGATGCAACAGGATTATTGGATTGATGGATTCCTGGATTGTTGTGACTCTTTTTCATTGATCCATGACTCCATCAATCCATTGTTCCGCTTTTATAACGAGACCTTTGACTTTTTGAAAAATTTGCATTTTTTTCAAGTCGAACCTGTCCGCGTGCGAACCACGCCTTCCAGTGGACTGGAAGCTGTTGCATAAAGTTTCTTTTGAATACGTCCGGATTCGAATGCTAACCTGCCGGCCTCGACCGCCTTACGCATTGCTTCGGCCATTTTGACAGGATTTTGCGCACCGGCGATACCGGTATTCATGAGCACGCCATCACATCCCAGCTCCATGGCGACCGCTGCATCCGAAGCCGTGCCGACCCCGGCATCGACGATGACCGGAATCTGAATTTGTTCGAGGATGATTTTCATATTGTCCGGATTCCGAATGCCTAAACCGGAGCCAATGGGAGCGCCTAACGGCATCACCGCAGCGCAGCCGGCGTCCTGTAATTTTTTGCACACAACCACATCATCGTTGGTATAGGGAAGAACTGTAAACCCCTCTTTAACCAGGACAAGCGCTGCTTGCAATAAGGCTTCATTATCCGGGAACAGTGTTTTTTCGTCGCCGATAACCTCGAGTTTGACCAGGGTGGTATTCAGAGCTTCTCTGGCTAATTCGCAGGTCAGAATGGCGTCTTTTGCTGTATAACAACCAGCCGTATTCGGCAGGATATCGTATGTATCGCGATCGATATAGTCAAGCAACGATTTTCCTGATTCGCTATTTAGGTTGACTCGCCGAATAGCTACAGTGACCAGTTGGGTACCGCTGATCAGCAGCGCTTCCGCCATCGTCTCAAAGTCAGGGTACTTGCCGGTGCCCAAAATTAATCTGGAATGATACTTTTTATCACCTAAAGTAAAATCTGTCGATATATCTTTTCTCATGTCGCCTCTTTTTTTTGTTAAACAGCATTTGAACGAAAACTAACAACAAAGCTGTCATTGCGAGGCTTTTTTTGCCGAAGCAATCTCATGTCGTGTCTAACAAGGAGATTGCTTCGCTGAGAAAGGCTCGCAAAAACATAAAAATCAAGTTTTCGATGCTCATGCACCCGTCCCCGGGTGCGTTGGGCGCTTTGTAAAAATCAGCGATCACGACGCCCCGGGGACGGGGCTTAGAGCTTGTGTAAACAGCCTTTTCCCATCATTCCCGAGATTTGTAATCGGGAATTTTCTTCATAAACAAGGAGATTCCGGCACAAAAGATTGCCGGAACGACAGTGCATGGGCTACTTATGAGCATTTTACAACAGAAATTCATCCTCCGGCTGTCGCATTCACGATTTCCACTGAGTCGTCTTCACTGACATAAACTTCATGAAACCGCGTCCGCGAAATCACAGTCTGATTCACAGCCACGGCAATACCGCGATCCTGCTGGATTTCCAGCTCATCGAGGATTTCTTTTAACGTGATATTTGGGTGAAAGTTAAAGGACTTGCCGTTGATTTTAATGTGCATGAGGACCAAAAGCTGATGGTAAATATCTCACAACTGTTAAAAACCGGGAAATGGCGTTGTGTTGTCAGTAACGGGTACGATCCGAACCGGAACAGGAATGCGGGCTTCACCTTCTTAACAATCATGTCTATGTCGAAATAATATAAAAACATTTTTTCCTCATTGCAAGATATAATTCAGGATTTTAAAATTCCTTGTAATGATCGCGTAAAAAGTTTATATTAGGTGAGTTTTTAGGGCAAAATAAAGAGTCATGAACAAAATAAGCCACTTGTTTTTTTCCACAATCCTGTTTTTTTCTCAACCCTTGAAAACGCAGGAGCTCAACATCCTACCGGCGCCGCAGCAAGCCATACGTTTTGAAGACGGTTTTGATATCCAACCTGGCGTACGGCTGTTGTTACCCCACGGCGCCGAAGCGCTCGATAGGTTTACATTGAACTATTTAAGGGAAGAGATTGCGAATAAGACCGGGGTCCATTTATCCACGACGCAACCGGATTCGCTCATGAAATGGAACCGGGTGATTTATGTGGGTCGTTACCCGGATCATGGCCTGCCAACGAGCATGGCGCAAGATCTTAATCTGGCTAAAATCACGGAAATCGGCACGCAAGGGTATTATCTGCAGGCGACAGATTCTGCGGTTGTCGTATTAGCAGAAACCGCACAGGGTCGGTTCTACGCGTGCTTGACGCTTTTACAACTCATGCGGAAGCAAGACCAGCGATTTCAAGTTCCCGGGGTGACGATTTACGATTGGCCTGTTCTCTCCTTTCGCGGGATATTCGATGATTTTGAATCTTTGCCGCTTCCCACTACTAATTATTTCAAACAAATCGTGCAGCAGATGAGCCGCGCCAAGCTCAATGTGTATGTGTTGGGCCTGAACAATCGATTCGCGTTTCAGGGTCATCCGAAAATCGCTCAGGGCCGGGCGACGCTGACTTCAGAAGCCGTCGATGAGCTGCAAACGGTTGCAGACAGTTTTCACGTTCAAATCATCCCAAGCCTTGAAATTCTCAAACTTGGCCAACCTTTGAAACTGCCCGAATACGCCCGCTTTGCCGAGTTTCCGGGTTCAACAATTTTAGCGCCTTTGAAACCCGAAACCTATGATTTGCTAAACGATTTGATTCTCGAGGCCGCACAAGCTTTTCGCTCTCCCTATTTATATTTAACAGGAAACGGAAGCGACGCCGTTGGCTGGCACGCAAGCCGTCCCGAAGTCCAAAGATACGGATTGAATGTTGTCTTAGCCGAACACTTGCGGCGTGTCGTTGAAATTGCACAGAAGTATGATAAGCGTGTTATCTTAGATGTGCAATTCCTTGCAGAACATCCGGAAATCGTCAATCTATTACCGGATGATGTGATTCTTATTCAAACCGGCCAAACACAGCCAGCCTCTAAGCTGCTCCTCTCTGGGAAATCATTTTGGGTGTCTCGAGGGCTTTGGAGCGGTGAAAGTATTTTCCCGCAGTACAATAAAAGCTTTCCAGCAATACAAAAAGATTTTAAGAGCGCAAAAAAAGCCGGCGCGGATGGAGTCATCCTCGTCAATCGTAATCGGGGAAACGGTTTTTCGTTTCATGCGTACCGGGACATTGGAGTCTTCTGGGCAGGTGAACATGCTTGGTCGGCGCAACCGAACGATTGGAGCAGGTTTTCCGGGATCTATTTTGCCCAACTGTTCGACACTCAATTTATTGAGCCGGACTTGATTTATGGCCTGCTCAGCGATATTGCAAACATCGTTTTGTGGCGTGATTTTCAAAAACATGTTCTATCGGAGATAAATCACCCGGCAAATTTTACTGCCGAACGAATTCATTCGATCAAGACCAAGGTTCCGCAGCTCCTGCGCTTAATAGATAGATTGTCCGTCAAAGAAATTCAAAACAAACCGCATTTGGATTATTTGAAGTTCGTCGCGATTTTGGGACATTGGGCGAAAGAAAAAATAGAAACCACAATGCAGCTTCATGAATTCATCAGAGACGTTCAGTTGGGGCCAACAGACGGACAGGCGCTGGAAATTCTCGATTCGTGTGTCAAATTACTCGAACAGTTGAGCCAAGTAGAGGACGCTCTGCAGCTTTTGTGGATTCGTTGTTATCGCATCGAAGACTTGCCTGCTGCGACGTCTCTTTTTGCGAGACAACATGATTATTGGCAAGAAATTATTGAGCGGCTCAAAACAGCGCACATCACGACAAGCCCGCTGCTTGCAAGTCAATGGGTTTATCATCCCAATCTGAAGAGCGCAGAGGACGAAAAGCTCGGCCATGCTTTTTTTCGCAAAACGTTTGAAGTGGAGCCGGGATTTCGGAGAGTCTATTTACAGGCGTTCGCCGATACTCACATCAAAATTTATGTCAACGGCGGATTTATCGACGAGGTGCTTATCGACCCAACGGATTCCGTGGAAACGTGGACGCGTCAGGCCAGGAGTTGGGACATCACATCGATCGTGCAACCGGGCAAGAATATCATTGCCGTCGAAGCTTGGAACTACGAACCCGGAAAGCCGGCCGGTCTGAATATAGTCGGGCAAATCGAATACGAATTTGGCCGAACCCTGAGCATCGAATCCGATTCCTACTGGCAGGTCTCGCCAAAAGAAGAGCTGAATTGGAGAAAGCTCGGTTTTTTTGATGTACAATGGTACAATACTGTGATATCGAAAAAGAATTTTGACTTAACAGAACCGAATTTCAAGCTCGGACAGTCGTCGTTTATTTATTAATCAGTGATTGAACGAAAACTATTCACACTTCCTCGCCGCGGGTTTCTTGGCACAGGCTGAGGGGAGAAATCGCTCGGCGGGACGCCTTCGCTAAGAGAGGTACGCCGGATTCACGCTTTTTTAACACAAGAATGTTTGCTAATTCGAGCCTTTGCAGGTATTTCTATAATATGCCCAGTGCGGTGAAACCGCACTGGCAAGCGAGAAACGTGAAACGTGAGATGTGAAACGTGCCTCACAACAAGGTATGTTGGGGAAGGGGTCGTCTCACGTTTGACGTCTCACGTCTCACAACAATCTTCCAAAGAAAACATGTCATGTTTTTTTTAACAAGTGCAAAAGTTCAAAGATAATATCCTAACGCAGCAAAGCCGTAACCAAAATTGATCCTGACATTTATTTTGGGCAAATCGTCTAATTAGTGTCTGAACGAAAACTCTTAAAATGCTCAAGCACCCGTCGTTTGACGCTTTGTAAAAACAATTGATTACGACGCCTCGAGGACGGGGCTTAGAGCTTATTTCTGAGTTTTCGGTCAGACACTAATTAACAAATTTAATTCTTTTGCAAAAAAAACAAAGTTTTTCAGAATAATAGAATAATGAATATAATACGCATGAACCCAGACAGCTTCATGAATGGTTATCGGTGATTTCCGATAAAAGAAAAGCTCGCCCATAACAGCGGCGAGCTTTTCTCCTTTGGAGGTGGTGGTTCCCCTAATGAATTTTGTAAAACCGAATTTTATTTACAACCTAAAACAATATTTGTTTTGTAAAATTTATTGACAAGGATATATAGTAAATAAGCGTTTCATTGTCAAGATGTATCCAATAAGTTATTAAAACTTAAAATAGCCCTTTATAATTTACACGATGAGATGTCTCAAAATTCGTCATTAAAAATGAACATCAATAAATACCAAATTGGCAAGAAGGTTTTCGGAGATGTTATTGGAGAGGTTTACCTTGCCCATTCCGGAGATTTGGTGAATACGGTTCTGGTAAAAGTTCTGCACGATGAGTATGCCAATGACGATAATCTTGTCGACGTCTTTCATAAATGTGCCGAAACCTGCTGTTTCATTGAAAATGAAAATCAAATAAAAGCTTTAGAGCACGGTCAGCAAGGAGACAAGCATTATCTTATTCTGAGCCATATGCTTCTGGAGCCGTTAGAGAGTTTGTTGAAAAAAAGACATGTGCTCTCGTCTTTGGAAACCATTTCCGTTATCGAACACCTCGCTCGCATTCTGAGGACTTATCACGTTGAAGGAATGGTTCACAGTATTTTGACTCCGCAAAATATCTTCGTGGACGAGAACATGAAAAATGTCAAAATCGCTGATTTTGGCTTTGAAGCATTTATCCGGATATTGATTGAGAAAAAGAAACCCGCTTTAGCGTCATCACTTCATTACTACCCTCCTGAGTTGCAGCGTAAAGATATGAGCTCGGACGGCAGAAGCGATATTTATTCCATAGGGCTTCTGTCATATCAAATGCTGCTTAACGAATTTCCTGCCACCCTTTCTGGCGCTCACAATTCAAACGGCGCCATAACCATGATTCCTCCCAGTATTTTGCGGCTGGAAATTCCTACTCTTTTTGATCGCGTCATTCTGAAGGCGTTAGAGCCGGCGCCTGAAGACCGATATCAAAATTTAAGTCATTTCATCGAGGAGCTTACAAAGGTTAAAGAGGAAGTCTATGCGAATAACTCTGCTTTTATGCGGCCCCAAAAGCATGGTGATGACGAGATATTGTTAGGAGACGTTGAGCATAGCCAAGACGCCTCTTTGCAAACTGAAAACGCGCCTGTCCAGCATGATCCTGAGTTCACACAAAAAAATCACGGTGAAACGACTCAACGCCCCTCACCCATTGCTATTCCGGACGAAGAACTGATCGGGCATGTTACGACGGCGGAAGACGGCGCTTTTGGGGAGATGCCCGGAGTTGAAAAACAGGGAGCGGTTTCCGGAAATGGATCCGGGGATGTCCTGACCAGCTCCGGACAGAAGACGAGTCCCTCTTTAACAGCAGCAGAATCCACCACATCACCGAACCAACCGAATGGGATTCCAAACGCCATGCCGCATTATGGGTCCGGCAATGACATCGCTGTTCAAGAGATCGATCAGGCATTAGAAGAAGGGGTTACGGAAACAAACGAATTTGCTACAACGCAAAATATTCATGCTCAGTTCAAAATGCGCTCCATCGGCTCACTGATTCGTTTGGCGTTAGTTTCTTTTATTTCGTTGCTTGCCATTGCTCTTTTGTTTGTCATGGCTTTTGATTCCGGCCTCTTTGAAAGGCTTAAAGATTCTCATAATGGCTCTGTTGACTCCGAACCGGTCCGAACCGAGCAGCAATCTATGAATCAAGAGAGCTTTGCGGATTCACCGAATTCAAATGGGACCGGCACGGGGGGCGAAACGCCATTGGCCCAATCGCAATCCCCAGCGGGGCAAGAGCTCATTACCCATGATAAGCAAGAGATTCCTTCGCCCGTTATGCAGTCGCAATCCTTCGAACCCACCAAACGCAAGGAGCAGCCTACAAATCGGCCAGTGGGTTCGAGTAACCGTTCCCTGGATTCAAGAAGGAGAACGACTTCACTGCGAAGTCAGAGCTTACGACCCGTAGCAGCCGGATTGGACCCTGCTGTTCGAGGTCAAAAATTAACAATTTCCGTGAGTGATGGTAACACTCCTCTCACTGCCGATGTTTATATCGACGGTAAGGTGCATGGCAAGACCAACCGGCAAGGAACGATCTCGTTGACCGGCTTGGATGTTGGCAAAGCCTACATCGTCAAAATACAAAAATCAGGTTATCAAATGTGGGCTCAGGAGATTCAAGTCAGGGCAGGCTCTCAGAATTTTCGAATCACGTTGCAGCCTCTCCGGTCTTCCGGTTTGAATACGCCAAACAAGAAAACACCGTCAAAGCCGAAAGCACAGCCAAAGCGGAATCGTTTTTCGTCCTTGCATTCGAATTCAAACGGACGCACGACGCCCGTTTCCCGTAAACAAACAAAATCAAACGCAGATCCCAATCAAAGTAGATCCCTCTCCCCGGCAACTCTGGATATTCGATTAACCAATCCCGAACGTCTCAGCGATGTGTTTGTCTATGTCAACGGACAATTGTGGGAGGGTGAGGGAGTCATCGCGCCGTTTCGACTTAACCTGCCGAGCGGCAGTTATGAAATCGAAGTGAGAAAAGAAGGGTATCGCTCGGCTCCGCCCTTTTATTCGATTACCGTTGTTGAAGGGGAAAAGAGAGGCTTAGCCTTTCACCTCACCCGAAACTAAGCACTGATTGACCGAAAACTCGAAAATCCGCAATAAAAATCCTCTTCGCGAAGGCGTCCCCGCCGAGCTAACTAAGCGGGGATTCATCCTCGACCAAAAGGCTTTCTGGTAAGCTTATTGTGTCCCACATCTTCGTTGAAGCCGGTTGACCCGCCTCGAATTAAAATTCGCGGCTCATAGCTAAAGTCATCTAAAGATGACTTGTTTTGTTGTGTGAAGCGAGATACAGTCGGCTTCAGCCGACTTGAGCTATCAGCCTGAAAATTTATTTTCAGGCGCTCTGTTTTTTGGGACGTAATGGATATTAATGGTTCTTGATCTGAGTGTTGAAGGCCATGGATAGGTTTCATTTCGAATCCCGACGTTTTTTGTCGGGTGAGGAATGACAAGAACTGCCCTAATTTGCGAATCATTCAGGCTAATTCACACCTCACAAGAAAAGTCTTGACAAAAATAATTTATATCCCTATTTAGTGTTTGCACGAAAATAGCCTTTGCTTGTCATTCCCAAATGCTCTTATAGGGAAGCTCGTGCTTGGAAGGATAAGATTCCGGCTTAAAGATTGCCGGAATGACACTCATGGTCGAGTTTTCGTTCAAACACTATTTATTTCAACAAAGGGATTTCTCATTTTAAGTGGATTGGAAAAACAATGGCAAAGGGCATTACAAAACGAACGGAAGATTACGCGAAATGGTATTTAGACGTTATCTCGTCTGCTAAATTAGCGGACTACGCGCCGGTTAAGGGCTGCATGGTTATCCGCCCAAACGGTTACGCCATTTGGGAAAAGATGCAGTCTCATTTAGACCGAATGTTTAAAGAGACCGGGCACCGCAATGCTTACTTTCCGTTGTTGATCCCTGAAAGCTTTCTCGAAAAGGAGGCCGAGCATGTGGAAGGTTTTGCCCCGGAATGCGCTGTCGTCACTCACGGCGGCGGGAAAAAACTCGAAGAGCCGCTGATCGTCCGGCCGACTTCCGAGACCATCATCTGGTCGATGTACAAAAAATGGATACAATCGTATCGCGATTTGCCTTTGTTGATCAATCAATGGGCCAATATTGTCCGGTGGGAAATGCGCACCCGTTTGTTTCTGCGTACCATGGAGTTCTTGTGGCAGGAGGGGCACACAGCGCACGCGACGGATGAAGAAGCCGAAGCCGAGACGTTACTGATTCTGGATATTTACAAGCGCTTTGCCGCCGAGACCATGGCTTTGCCAGTTATCACCGGACTCAAAACTGAGAAAGAACGATTTGCCGGCGCTGTCCGCACCTATTGCATCGAAGGCATGATGCAGGACCGGCGGGCGCTGCAGGCAGGCACCTCTCACAACCTGGGGCAAAACTTTGCAAAAGCATTCGACGTCAAATTTCAAGACGAAAATGGCGAGCTGAGCTATGTTTGGGCGACAAGCTGGGGCGTCTCAACACGTTTAATCGGCGCGCTCATTATGACGCACAGCGATGATAACGGCCTGGTCCTGCCTCCGAAAATAGCAGCCACTCAGGTGGTGGTTATCCCCATTTGGACCAGCGACGATGAAAAATCCTTTGTGCTCTCAAAAATTGCCAACGTAACCAAGAACTGGAACGGTTCGTTCTCCTACGAAATAGACGACCGGGATAATTATCGTCCGGGCTGGAAGTTCAACGAATGGGAGCGGCAAGGTATCCCGGTACGAATCGAAATTGGACCGAAAGATCTGGCAAAAGAGCAAGGGGTGGTCGTTCGCAGAGATACCTCTGAAAAGGAATTTGTGCCGCTTGAACGGCTCCACGAGCATCTCGAGTCGCTGTTGGGAGATATTCAAGAAAACTTATTTGAACGGGCACGCAGGTTTCGAGACGACGCCACCTATCTGTGTGACGACTACGAGACTTTTAAAAAAGAGATCGAAGAACCCGGCGGCTTCTTCTCTGTCCATTGGTGCGGCAGCCGTGAATGCGAAGATCGTTTACAAGATGAGACCAAAGCCACTATCCGCTGTATCCCGTTAGATAACCAAAAGGAAGCGGGTTCCTGTTTGTTGTGTAGCGAGGCGTCTCAAGAACGGGTCATTGTTGCGAAAGCTTATTAGGCGTTTAGCGCCGTACATCGACAAAACTTTGCCGATGTTGTAAAATTCAT
>JBHHWX010000050.1:0-19272 GCA_046756745.1 bacterium
AATAAGCATAATTTTATAACTGCACAAAAAAACATACACGACAGGTCAAGAAAATTATCTTTGAGTATTTTGAACATATTGAAGACGTATGGAATACATTTCAGAAGGAACGCAAGAAATGAAAAAATATCACGAAGTAGAAACTGTTCAATTTCAGGATAAAAAGTTAAGAATCAGAATTGACGGGGAAGAACACGAATTTGAACTTTCCACTATCTCTGAGAAATTAGCCCATGCCTCAGAGATTGAGAGAGAAAAATACCAGATTTCACCTTCCGGATATGGAATTCATTGGCCCTTAATTGATGAAGACCTTTCAATTGATGGATTGCTAGGCATACAACACAGTCACCCGAATATCAAGAAAGCAATTCAAGTTTGAATGAATTAGGGTGGGCCTACCTCCAAAAAGTAAAATCTTAATGTCATGACACTTGACATACATTGAATATACAAAACAAACGACAGAAATCAATTAAAAGTTTAACATGAATCGTTTAAACGGAATGTGGACTTTATTCCTGCTGGCAGTTTTCGTACTGAGATGCAGCGACACCAAGCCTTTCTTACGTGTCCCACTAGCAGACGATGTGGTACAGCCGGGCGATCCGGAACTACGGCCAGAGCATTCGCAGGTGCTGACCTTTTATGTGCTTGGGGATTGGGGAACCGGAAGCGGACAACAGAAAGCTGTGGCCGACGCCCTCAAAAGAAGCGTTGCGCACATCCCTCCCGGCCGAACACATCGGCCGTTTGTGCTTGGCTTAGGCGACAATGTTTATGAGCACGGCTTGCCGGAAGGCTGGGACAATCCCGAAACCACCCGCTTATTGCACGAAACGTTCGGGGAGATGTACTCAGAAGTTAAATACCATGGAAGCCGTTTGACCTTTCATGTTGTCCCGGGAAATCACGATTATGCCGGGCGCTCAGGTGGAAAAGATGGCTTTGGAGATGTCCTCCATCAGGAGACGACTGCTGAGGCTTTATTCCGGAGCTGGAAGTATTATCCAATCGACGCACAAAAAAATTCGGATACAAACGATGCCGCTGATTATCAACGATTAAAATCAGAAAACATTTTCGCGCTGGCCCTTCCGGAAAAAGTCAGCACGCAATCCGGCGATCTCATCTCGATTGTCGCGCTCGACACTCAGGTTTTGCTGGATCTTTACAACAAAAAGGACGACGCTCTTGTGCAGAAACATTGGCACAACGCTGATAATCTGCTCGCGGAGAGTGCGAGCTGGAAATTTGCGATCGGACATCACCCGCTGAGAAGTCATGGCAAGCACGGCGGTTTTCGAAAGGCGATTTGGTGGGTTCCGCCGGTCATTCTTTTTACGCTCGTGGATAAACTGTTTTACAAACGCATCCAAGATCTGGATCATCCGGCAAATAGGCGATTTCAAAAGGATCTGCTCCAAACAATGCAAAAAAACGATGTGATGTTTTATCTTGCCGGACACGAGCACAGTTTGCAATTCCTCGAAGTTGATCGCAGGCATCTTCAGATCGTCTCCGGTTCGGCGGCAAAATTATCCGGGGTCACTCATGATGACGACACTTTTTTTTCCCATTCGGCAAGAGGTTTCGTCCGGTTTGATGTGGTGAAAGATGAGGTCTGGATTGAATTTTTTGAAGTCGCTGTTGAGAACGCCGCACTCAAATCGACCGGATTGTTTAAAGTTTCAAAATAAGCAGGGTCTATGCAAAGAAGAGATATTTGGGATCGCTTTTGGTGGAAGCTCAGCCTGATCTTTGGTATTGCGACTCTCTTTGGACTTTTCTTCACAACCCAATCGTATCTCACTTATGTCTACCGAAATCACAATCCCGATTTTCTGGCTTCCTTGAGCGTCACTATACCGGACTGGTATGTCTGGGCCGTGTTGACGCCGTTCATCTTCTGGTTGGCGCAGCGCTTCCCGTTCGAACGCGGAAAGTGGGCGCGAAGTCTTTTGTTGCACTTAGTCATTGGAATCCTTGTCACGTCCTTAAAGCTGTTTTTGGTTTCGGCGATGACTCAGCTCATAAGCTGGCTGCCGAGCCGGTCCTTTTCTGCCTTTCAAATACATTCAAATGTTCTGACTTATTGGGCGATCGTCGGCGTTCGGCATGCGTTTGGTTATTACCGCAAATTTAAAGAACGCGAGCTGCACGCCTCCCAGCTCGAATCGCAGTTGGCGCACGCTCAATTGCAAGTCCTGAAAATGCAGCTTCAGCCACATTTTCTCTTCAACACTCTGCACGCCATTTCCACTCTCATTCACAAAGATCCTGAAGCGGCGGATCGTATGATCGCGCAATTAAGCGACCTTTTGCGTTTAACACTGAAAAACGTCGGTGTGCAGGAAGTGACTCTCAAACAAGAATTGGATCTTTTGAAGAATTATCTGGAAATTGAGCAAACACGCTTTCAGGACCGGCTGATAATCAAAAACGAAATCGAGCCCCAAAGTTTGGATGCGCTGGTACCGAACATGATTCTGCAACCTTTAGTAGAAAATGCCATCCGGCATGGTATCGAACCGCGTTCGACTCCGGGCGTGATCGAAATTAAGGTCCGCCGGAATAATGGAATGTTAGAGCTGAAAATTCACGATGATGGACCCGGAACCAAAACCGCAAAACTGAAAGAGGGCGTCGGCCTTGCGAACACACGCGCGCGGCTGCAACAGCTCTATGGCGAGCATCACCGCTTTGAATTCACTGGCGGCAAAAGTACAGGATTTTGCGTCACCCTTTGCATTCCCTACAAACCCGAAGACGGAGCCGCAGTCTTGCCATGATCCGCACCTTGATAGTCGACGATGAACCTTTAGCGCGCGAACGCATCCGCAAACTGCTGGAAAATGAACCGGATTTCGAGGTCATTGGCGAGTGCACCCACGGAAAAGAAGCGGTCTCTGCAATTCGCCGCGATCCTCCCGACCTGCTTTTCCTCGACGTGCAAATGCCGGAATTGGACGGCTTTCGCGTCTTAGAACGACTCCGTTTACCACATATGCCTGCGGTTATTTTTGTCACCGCCTACGATCGCTATGCGCTCAAAGCGTTTGAAGTCTATGCCCTGGATTATCTCTTGAAACCGTTCGACCGCAGCCGTTTCCGGAAAGCTCTGGCCCGGGCGAAAACTCAAATTGGGCAGGATCAGACCGGCAGCATGAATCGGAAACTGCTGGCTTTATTAGAAGATCTAAAAAAAGATGGCTCGCAACCCGGGGGAAAGAGATATTTGGAACGGCTGGTCATACGCGCTTCCGGCCGGATTTATTTTATTAAGATTGAGGAAATCGACTGGTTCGAAGCAGCCGGTAACTATGTGCGCCTGCATGTCGGTATGGAGTCCCACTTGTTGCGCGACACCATGAGTGAAATGGAAGCGAAACTGGATCCCGCCCGATTCCTGCGTATCCATCGCTCGACAATTGTGAACACGGATCGCATTAAAGAGATGAATACCTGGTTTAATGGCGAATATGTTTTGATTTTAAAAGATGGTACTCGGCTGAATTCCAGCCGCGGTTATCGCGACAAGCTGGGTGCATTCCTGGCGAATGGTTAGCGCGGCTCATATTTTCAGAACACATCAGCACTTTTGAGAAGGTGATTAGCCATCGCCAAAACAAAGATAGAGGAGAAGGTGACCCAAATGAGAAAAAACATGATAAAAACCTCCGTAGGAATGAGACTTATTATCATCGCGGCGCTGACACTTGTGCTCCTCATTCCCGCCGTGATGATTCAGACATTGATTCATGAAAGACAACAGCGGCGCGACAGCGCGATTCAGGAAGTCAGCGATAAATGGGGGAATACTCAAACACTCTCCGGTCCGATTCTCAGCGTTCCTTTTAAAGTGCATTCGAAAACGGACAAAGGCGAGCTAATCACAACAGTGAAATACGCTCACTTTCTACCGGAAGATTTAAACATATCCGGTTCCATCCGGCCTGAAATTCGATACCGCGGTATTTATGAAGTTGTGCTCTACAATGCGACACTGAAACTCGCCGGAAGCTTCTCTTTTCCGGACTTCCGGGATCTCAATATTCCGGGAAAAGATATCTTGTGGAAAGATAGTTTTGCCGCTATCGGCATCACCGATATGAAGGGGATAAAAGATTTTATCACGGTCCGCTGGAACAGCCATGAGCTGCCGGCCCATCCGGGAATCGAGTCGAACGATGTCCTGGCTTCCGGCATCCGTGTGAAAACTCCCCTGAGCCCGGAAATCGGAAAGTTTGAATTTTCTGCGGACATCAATTTGAACGGCAGTACGGGGTTGATGTTCACGCCCATCGGCAAGGAGACAAAAATTGAGGTTTCGTCGGATTGGGCCAATCCGAGTTTCACTGGCTATTTCTTACCGGAAAGCCGGGAAGTCACCGCTGACGGCTTCACTGCGAAATGGAAAGTTTTGCATTTGAATCGAAATTATCCGCAAGCGTGGCTCGGATCGAAACATCAAATCGAAGCCTCAGCATTTGGCGTGAAGTTGCTGCTCGCTGTCGACGAATATCAAAAAACCATGCGAACCGCGAAATATGCGGTCATGTTTATCTCGCTGACTTTTCTCTCGTTCTTTATGATCGAGCTTTTGAACAGGAAAGTTCTGCACCCGATACAATATTTGTTAATCGGTTTTGCGCTGCTGGTCTTTTATACGCTTTTGCTTTCTTTTTCCGAACATATCGTTTTCAAATACGCTTATTTAATCGCAAGCGCCGGAATTTTGAGTCTCATCACCGCTTATACCAAAAGCGTCTTATCGAGCACGCTACAGACGGCCATCATCGGCGGTATCTTGATCCTTCTTTATGGTTATTTGTATATTGTTCTGCAGTTGCAGGATTACGCGCTGTTGATGGGCAGTCTTGGTTTATTTGTCGTTCTTGCTACGATCATGTATTTGACCCGGAGAATCGATTGGTTCTCGGTGATGAAGCACGGAGGCGGGGCAGAGAAGGCGCCGAAATAGGTGTTGAGGAATAAACAAGGACCGGATTTATGAATGAAAACAGCCGCGCAATAGAAAGGATCAATCGGCCGTTGGGCTTTCGCCGAATTTACCGAGGTCTATGAAATTGAAAGCGAGTTTAACAAGATAATTGGTGGATTACTGGAGCGATAACCATGTCCAAGCGTGAATCACTAATCCCCAAGCATGGCGGCTACCGGAAGCTAAAGAGCTTCCAGATTGCGCAGTTGGTTTATGATGTGACGGTGCGCTTCTGCGACCGGTACATTGACAAGCGAAGCCGGACCCACGATCAAATGGTGCAGGCAGCGCGCAGCGGGGTGCAAAACATCGCCGAGGGGAGCCAGTTTTCAGGAACCTCGAAAAAGATGGAAATGAAGCTGACCAACGTGGCGCGGGGCAGTCTGGAAGAACTGAAGCTGGATTACGAGGATTTTTTAAGGCATCGGGGGTTGGAGATGTGGGAACGAAACGACCCACGCCGCCAGAATTTAATTGATCGGCGCTGTAAAACGGCGGATGATGTGGCGCAGTGGGTTTTGGAGTTGCGTCAGAAAGAAAAGCTGGCGGCCAAGTCTCGTGGTGAGTACAGTGGACAAAGTGGACGCGGTGGAAAAGGCCTTAAATCGGAAGAATCCACTGAGTCCACCCCGACGACCTACCCCGAACTTGCAGCCAACGCAGCACATGCTTTGATTTGTGTGGCCACGGCTCTTCTAAGCCGCCAGCTCGCAGCCCAAGCTGCCGCCTTCGAAAAAGAAGGTGGTTTCACTGAGCGGCTCTATCAGCACCGCAAAATGAGCCGGAGGAAATAGAAAGGAAATTTGGACAATCCAATAAAGTTTAGAAGGATTAAACGGTATGACCCCCAAAAACCCAAAACCATCGAAACCTTCTTTTACGTAAAACAAAGCGATTGCTTGTAGATTTTACTGTTATCTTCTTAGGGCCATACTCAACACCGCTGTAAACAAAAACGGCACATCGACCTGCCGGAATTTTAAACGGTTTTATAAAATAATTTAATTTGCAATTCAATGACGAATGTCTTATATTCTTTGTTTTTGAAAATCAACGCTTAAAAAACATAGGGATAGGTGATGCAGTTCACGCCAGCGCAGCTACAGCTTGCAATTGTACCGGAAGCACGATTTGACTTAATCGACGTCAATAAACTCATCGCTCAAAATCATGGCGACATCCTCAGCCGCTATAAAAAGTCGCTTTACTGTTCTTTTCATACCACCGCCGGGTACTTAGAGGAAAGCATCTGCGAAAAGTTCCGGTACAGCCAAGACCACATGAATCCGTTCATTGAAACTTTTCGTGAGCTGTTCCCACCGGAAGCGGACTACTCCCACGATCGATTGCAGCTTCGTACCGAGCTTAGCGAACAACAACGCGCAGTAGAGCCGAAGAACGCTGACTCACATCTCATTTTCATCAGCTCCGGTATGAAGAATTGCGTGACGTATACCAATAGACCGAAGCGGCCTGTATACTTTATCGATCTCGATGGCATCAACGGCAAGGCCTCGCGCTGCCGCCAAACGACGATTTTAGCGTATACTGAAGAAAAAACCGTCTATAAAGAGAGTATCGCCGTGCCGGTTTCCAAACACCCGATCGATTCGATCAATTTAAAAGATTCTCGACAGGACTTTTTTGAGCAGCTCAACGAGCTCGTCTATAAATTCGACGTCCAATATGGAAAGATCGATATTGTGCTGCCGGCTGAAGAAAAGCAGGCCGGTCTGACGGTCAATGAATTTGAAACCTTGCTGATGAAACATGACTTGGTCGACATCTTACGTAACCCCCTCAAATACATGGCGCTGCAGGGTAAACACGCCCTGGCTGCACCGCAATTGATCCCAGGAAAGACGCTCGATTACGCAAAGTATGATCTCGTTCAGCTTTTCAACAAAATTATGGACAAAATAGGGGTCAGCGAAACCATAATCGAACGATTGCTTTCTGTTTTTCTCCGGGTGCCGGCTTCACATTTCCTGAGTATGAAACGCCACATTTCTTTGTACGTTGGCGAGAACAACGGCAATGGCAACGGCAAGATTGTCTTTGGGAAATATCAAAGTCCGATCCTGGTGCAATGGGCCAGAGCCCAAGGCGAAACACGACATCTCAATGTAACCATCTCAAAGTTTGCTTAATAGAGCGTCATACCAAAACCTTCAGACAATTTTTTTATCTCCAACTGATAGAAAAACCCAACGGATTTTTTAGAATTCCAAGCAGTTGGGTTCGTTCACCTGAAGAATTCATGAAGTGACTGTTCAGGGTAAAGGTTTTTTCCCACAAAACTGGAAATCTGTGGCAGTTCTGATTTTGTGGGCGGGTTTTTTCTTGTCGGTTTTAAGGAGAAGCTCCGCTAGATAATTACAAAATTCTGATTCACATCGCTCAGCGCCAAAGTGTAACATTTACTTAAGTAGCTTGTCTGTTTAAATGAGTAAATTGTTCAAAGCGTCTATGCCGCTATGTAACTTCTTTATAAAATTCCAGTAATAATAGTGCATGCACATCCATATCGAGCGCCTTTGTAAAAGGTATCCCGGCGGCGTACAAGCGTTACATGATGTCAACTTGGATATCTCCGGTGGAATGTTCGGTCTTCTCGGACCGAATGGAGCGGGGAAAAGCACCTTGATGAAAATACTCGCAACCCTCGAGCTTCCTACATCCGGGAGCGTCGCTATCGATGGGGCCGATATTCAGACGCACCGCAAAGAGATTCGAGAATCACTCGGTTTTTTGCCGCAGTTCTTCGGCGTTTACCCTCAGTTGACGGGCGCGGAGTTTCTCACCTATATCGCGAAATTGTGTGGTTTCGCAGGCCGGGAGCTTCGGCGCAGCGTTGAAGACATGCTCGCCACCGTGGGTTTGTTGGAAGCCGGTGACCGAAAAGTCAAAACCTATTCCGGCGGTATGCTGCGCCGCTTGGGCATTGCGCAAGCCATGATTCATCAGCCGAGGCTGTTGATTATCGACGAACCGACGGTTGGACTCGACCCGGAAGAGCGGATTCGTTTTCGCAACTTTCTGGCAGAAATCAGCCGCGATAAAATCATTATACTCAGCACTCACATTGTCGGCGATATTTCAAGTACCTGTGAAGATTTGGCGCTCCTGGCTCACGGCGCCGTCATTTTCCGCGGTCATCCACACGCCTTGATTTCTGAAGCGGCCGGGAAGGTCTGGCAAATTGAATGCGAACACATGGACTTCCAAAAGATCACAGACAGCATGCAAATCATTTCATCTGTCCCTAAAGAGCGCCATGTGCTTCTGCGGGTGGTTGGCGAGCCGGTAGACGGCTTTGACTTTAATGAGGTGGAACCCACTCTCGAAGATGCGTATATGTACTTTATGGAGTCGGTCGCCGGCGAGCGGGTCGATGAGGATATGACTGGGGTGGAGAGTTGATTGTGAGTGCAAGATTCCAATGTTATAGTATGACCTTTTATCTTTTGCATTCTTTTGCAAGATTATAGGGTTTCACAAAGACAAAAAATTAATTTACGCAGAGACGCAGAGGAAGCAGAGATGCGCAGAGTTCTTCTTTCTCTGCGTTCTTTGCGCCTCCGCGTTAAAATATGATTTTAGATTTCCTAAACATGGTTTGGTTTCGACTTTGCCGCGTTAGGAATCATCAGTGGCAATCGGTGGCAATAGACATTTTAATAAACCTCTTACTCACACAAATCAAAACGGGGCAAAATATAAGAAGATCAAATTAATGCTCAATTCAATTAAATACATCCTGGCAATCGCTGAGTATGAACGCAAAATGCTGTACCGCAAGCCAAAGTTTTGGATTTTGGCGGGCATTGGCGTGCTCTTTATTATCTTTTTTCTCTTCGTGATGACGCTGATCTCCATTATCGGAACTCGCATTCCCGGGGAGTTTCTTCTTGAAGCAACGGACGCTTATCTGGCGCTCTACTTTTTCAGTTACTTGCAGGCCGTCCTGATTATATTTGTCGCCGGTGATTTTCGATCTGCTGAAGAAAAAGCCCGCCTCGACGAGGTCATGCTCTCGAAACCCATGACCACTGCGAACTGGGTCATCGGAAAGTATCTCGGCGTCGTCAGCGCGTTATTTTATCTCAATTTTTTTTTACTGTTTTTAGCGACTGTCGGCCGGTTCATCAAAGTATTGATGACAGGGGCCGGATTCAATATTCTGCCCTTCTTAGAATATTTTGTCATTGCTTCCGTACCCTCGATTTTGTTCATGACGGCGATGATGTTTTTTCTGGTGAGCTTGTTGCGGAGCCAGGCCTTCGCACTTCTGGTATCCGGGGGCTATGTGGCTTCTATATGGTTTTATTTCCACCATAAATTTCAAGGTCTGCTCGATTACGGCTGTTTTTTCGCGCCTTTGTTTTGGAGCGATTTCATCGGTTTCGGAGATATTCACATCATCCTTTTGCAACGGCTCTTTTTTGTTGTGCTCGCTGGATCGCTTCTGGCGTTTTCGATCCTGCTTTATCCGCGGTTGGGGCAGTCCCTCTTTTCGAAACGTTTATCCGTCCTCGCTGCCGGGACTTTTTTGTGTGCGGCAACCTTTTTGGCGGTGAACATGATTCGAAGCGGACAGGCGGTGCAACTGACACAACAGGACGATCGCGCGTTTCAAAAGATGTTGGCCGCTGAGCCCATTTGTAAAGTGCATCATTATGACTTAGATGTAAGTTTAACCGGGGAATCGGCGCCTCTGACGGTTAACGCAAAATTACGGTTTTCGAATCCGAACAAGCGCTCGCTGGAGAAGCTGATCTTTTCCCTCAATGGTAAGCTGCGTGTCTTAAAAGTTACGTGGTTAGATGGTGCGGAGATTTCATTTGACCGGAAACATCAACTTCTTATCTTAGAGTTGGGCAATAGAACGTTGGCGCCGGGGTCTGTCGATTCCGTGCAGATTATTTACTCCGGAGAGATCGACGCGGACAGTTTTATGCTTTCACGTCTTCCGGAAAGTCCGGGCCTTATCGACAAAAGCGACGGCCCCTGGTTTCAAGGAAACATCTCGGCTTGGCTGAGCCGGGACGTTGTGATCCTGCCCTGGCAATGCGGCTGGTATCCGACCCCGGGTGTGACCGCAGGTCACGATTTTGAAACGCCGCCGCAGAAAACGTTTGCCTCGGTTCGGATTGCAGTGAAAGCCGATTCCGCTCTCACTGTGATTACGCAAGGCAAAAATATTTCCGAAAGCACGGATGGAACATTAAAAACAACGAACTTTGAAATTAAAAAACCGGTGTCCGGGCTGTCGTTAATCGCCGGAACTTTTAAACGTTTAGCGCATAAATTTAGTCAAGCAGAAATCGAAATCTACTTCCATCCCAAGCATTTGCTCGACTACGAAATTTTTACGGATGTGGCTGACACGTGCTATGAAGCCGTGGAGAGTGTCCTGACTTCTTTTGAGCAGGTCACCGGGGTAAGCTATCCGTATGATAAATTGACCCTTGTGGAAGTTCCCCTGCAAATGCAGGTTTATACCACGGAGTACGGGTTCGATAATATTTTACAGCAGCCGGGCATGGTTCTCATCGACGAAGTGACGATAGCGAGCAAGCGTTTAAAAAAGGATTTCGACAAGAAAACCAAACGCGCACGCAAGGACGGGCGTGATGATTCTCCCCAAAAGATTAAGCGAGATCTTTTTGTTGAAATCGTGCTGGACATTTTCATGGACAACTCCTTCCGGCGCGGGGATGTCAGTTTGCGGTCGCCGCTCCGCAACTATGTAAATTTCCAGATGGATATTCGCGACCCGGTGCTCGACAGAGCACTGCAGCTCTACTACTATGAGGCAGCGGAACGCAGAATCCGAGATCTGTTTTATCCCGATCGGTGGAATGCCGCATTGAGCAGTTACGATCGTATGCGCCAGAATGAATGGGGCGGCTGGACGGTTCGCCGGCGGTATGATATTGAAATCGATTCTCTTATCGCAAGACTCGCCAAAACCCCGTTAGCCGCGATGCGTCCTGAAAAAGACGGCAACCTGTTTCGTGCCTGTATCGATTTTAAGGCGCCGCCCATTTTGCAGATACTGAGCGAGCGCATTGGGGAAAGAAATTATTCTGCCGCAGTGGGTCGATTTCTCGACGAATTTCGTTACAAGTCTGCGACCCGCGCCGATTTTTTGAGTGCAGTCCAATCCACAACCGATGAGAATCTCGAAGGTTTTTTCGAGCAATGGTTTGAGCAGGCGACTTTCCCGGGATATCGAATTACCCAGGCGCGGGCCGAGAAGCTCGATACCGGCAAAATGAAAATCGCTTACCAGGTGACAACACGAATTCAGAACGGAGAAAAAGGCGATGGTTTTGTGCGGCTTGTGTGTGAGACAAAAAACGATAAGATACGCCGTAACGTTGAGCTAGCCAGTTATCAAGAAAAAGAGGTGAAACTCGTTCTCAATGAGGAGCCAACCCGGGTGAAAGTCATCCCGTATTTTTCTCGCAATCGCGGCGCCATTATCAAAGAAATATCTATCGACAAACGTATTCGGCGTGGCATTCCGGTAGACACCGTATTGACCACAACCTCCATTTCGGATTCGATGTTTTTCATTTTGGATGACCAGGACGAGGGATTTTTTACCCCGATTGCATCAGAGGCGAAATACCTCAGACCGCCTTCTAAAGGCAGCAGTTGGCGGGAACGGACAAACCCATTTGCTTATGGCAAATACTATTTCGGCTTTCAGGTGAAACAGGCGGGAAGCGGTGATTATCCGGCGCGCTGGGAAACCCAGGTGCCGAAGGATGGCGACTATGAGCTTAGTTTTTATTACACCGGAGAAAAAAGTTGGTATACTCGCAACGCCAGCCGCCATTTCAAAGTCAATGTTACCAGCGATGATGGCACGTTTTCAATTGAGCTGCAATCACAGGACACCCCTGATGGCTGGATTCCTCTGGGCCGTTTTCATTTCTCGCGAAGCCAAACCGCTGTGATTGAGCTTCAGGACGAGGGAAACGGGTACTTGATTGCAGACGCTATTCGTTGGGAGTATGTGGAGTAGAGGTGAAGGGTGAAGGGTATAGGGTATAGGGTGTAGGGATATAAGGATATAAGGACATAGAGGTAACGACCTTATTTCCCTATTCCCCTATACCTTATTCCCTTATTCCCTTATTTTCTTATCCCCCTATTTCCCAAATCTCGTTCATTTTCAAACGGAGATGTTATGGTGAAAACGCACAAGAAGTTCTTAAGTCTCACAGTATTCATCCTGACGTTCGTCCCCTTTTCGTTTGCTTGGACCCAATCGACACGCGTCCTCACACTTGAAGAAAGTATCCACATTGCGCTCAATCAAAGTTTTGATGCCGCGCGATTAGAGCAATCGCTGATCAATTCCCGTATGGGTTTACGTTCGGCGCAGGCCGGGTTGAAGAGTAACAGCGAGCTTGTTTTCACCCGGTTTCCTAATTTTCAAGACAACGAAAGGCAGACCGAAGCTGTCGGCGGCGCGTTTAGTTTCGACCGCCAAAAATTTCTGGATTTTGGGGCCGACCTATTTATCAACCAACCGATTAAGTTGACCGACGGCACGTTCTCGTTGATCGGTTCTCTACAGCGTTTTCAACAATTCAACACATTGAATCTCCCGGATGGAATCAATGTGCCTGGCGCCCCAACCAGCAACGACAGAATCGATTATTCCCCACAACTGCGTTTGCGTTTCACTCAGCCGTTGTTTACCTTGAATCGCTTGAAAACCAATTTCCGGAAGGCAGAGCTCAATTTGGAGAAAACCGTGCAGTCCTTCACGCGCACGCAACTGGACATCATCCATAATGTAACGACCAACTTTTACAACCTGTTGAAAGCTCAAAAACAGTTTGAAATCGATTCCTCGCAAGTGGAGCAATCAGAAAATGCCTATCGCATTGCAAATCTCAAACAACAGGCCGGTTTGCTTGCGGAAGTGGATGTGCTCCGTCTGGAGGTCGATTTAGCCAATGCTCGCAACCGTGCAGCAGCCAGCCAGGCCAACTTGCAGCAAACCGAAGACGCTTTTAAAGTGCAAATTGGGCTGCCGATTATGGAATCCATTGCCGTGACATCCGGGCTGTCGTACCGGCTCATCGACGTCACCCCGCAGAGAGCTTTGCAGGAAGCGTTGAGCCGGCGTACCGAGCTGCGAACGGATGAAATCGATATTGAGCTCGGTGAAATCAGCGTGCGAGAAACGGACTCCCAAAGGGCGATCAAGGGTGAGCTTAACTTGACTTATGGCATATTCCAGCGAGATGAAAACTTCACCGATGCATTTAAAGACTTCAACCAGGATCGCAGTGTGACCTTTAGCCTGACCGTGCCGCTCTGGGATTGGCAAAAAAATGGTTACGAAGTGCAAGCCTCTGCGGCGAGTTTACAGAGTACGATTTTAACTCAGAAAAATCGTATCGAAAGTATAAAACGAGAGATTCGAGCCGCGGTCCGAAATCTGAAATCGGCCCAGCAGCGAGTCGATATCACGAAACGCAGCGAAGCTTTGGCAGAGAAAAGCTATAACATCAGTTTGCTCAAATTTGAAAACGGCGATCTCAGTACACAGGATTTGGCGTTAGAACAGAACCGTTTGACCGACGCCCGCATCAACTCGTTGACTGCCATTATCGATTATAAACAAGCGCTTTCCGACTTGCGCCGCAAAACGCTGTGGGATTTTGAAAAGAATGCGCCGGTACAGGTAACCGTGCCGGAAGAATAATCCCTTATCGATCAGACACAGCGCGGCGAAGCCGAAAATCCCAAAAACCAAATGACCAAATCACAAATAAAACTCAAACATGAAAGCTCAAAATCCAAAAAGAATATTGCCACGGATTGACCCAGCGCGACAAAGCCGCAACCAAAATGGTTTAACGCAAAGGTCGCAGAGAACCGCAGAGTTTAAAAAGTAACCAAATAAGGCAGAATGATTTATTTGACAGAAGAATAAAGAAAATGTAACTATTCTATTCAGATTTTAAGGGCAAAATTATTTTATGGCAAAATGATTTTAAATCTAAGCTAAGCGGCTGTGCAAAAACCAGCAAGGAAACGAAAGATCTTCATCCGAGATGGCTTTGACTTAGACGCCATGAGTTATCGACGTTACTTTCCCCGTCAATCATTTTGCCATTAAATTATTTTGCCGTATAATTATTCTGCCATAGTTTGGCCTACAAAATGGGGTTATGATGAAAATCCAATATTTTTACACGAGATTCCCGCTCTTTTGTTTTTTGATTTTACTGATGGCGTGTAATGGCGACGATGACAAATCCGCTGCGGATCTGACCATGCCGGTCGTCATCGAAAAAATCAAACGCGGACCCATAGCAGAGTATGTTTCTACAACCGGAACGCTTCGCGCAGAACGCGAGGAGTCAGTCGTAACCGAAGTCCGGGGACTTTTACATTTTGCCAAAACCAACGGCAGCGCCCGTCTCTCCGCCGGTTCCCAAGTTTATGCCAAGCAGCTTTTAGCGGAATTGGAAAATGAAGAGTATTTGTTGGAGGTGCGGGTCGAGTCCAAAAAAATGGCGATGACCAATGCTGAACGCGAATTGCAAAAGCAGCAAGCTTTATACAAAGAGGGCGGAGTCACGGAAAAAGAGCTGGAGCTCGCCCGGCGCAGCGCCTTGGATGCTCGTCTGAACTTCGAATCGGCTCAACTCAAAGCAGAAAAACTCCGACTGAGCGCGCCGATTTCAGGGGTTTTGACCAGTCTCCAAATTCAGGCGGATGGCACACAAGTTCCTGCGGGATTTAAACTCTGCTCGATTATGGACTATAAGACTGTGGTCATACAGGTCAATTTGCCGAACTCGGATATCGGGCGTATCCAAACCGGTCAGAAAGTGGACGTCAGTAATTACGCCTTACAAGATGAAGTTTTTAGCGGGAGAGTGACGGCTATCGACCCAACGATCAATCCACAGACGCGCACCTTTACCGCAACGATACAGGTAGAGAATCCTCAGCTTAAGCTGCGTCCCGGAATGTTCGTAAAAACGGATATCGTCGTTGAAAACCACCCTGATGCGGTGATCATTCCCAAGGACGCGGTGCAAACCCGCGACGGCCGGCCTGTGGTGTTTGTGGTCGAAGGAGTAAGCGCAGAGCTGCGCGAGATCACGACCGGTATCGAAACGCGCGAGATATTCGAAATTCTCGAGGGTTTGGCAGAAGGTGAGCGGCTGGTGGTCAAAGGGCAAGAGACGTTGCGGGATAAATCAAAGGTGCGAGTGACGGAATAGAGCGCGTGCTTGCAATTCGAGATCATGAAGACGCGGGGGTTGTCCCAAAAGGGGAGAAGATGTCTTTGCGAGGAGCGAAGCGACGAAGCAATCTCCCGATTTTAGGCACAAAACTTAGGAGATTGCTTCGCATCGCTCGCAATGACATTTGACTTTTTGGACATCACCGTGTCTTTTTCAACGGATCAAAAGCTAACCCTTCGACAAGCTCAGGGCAGGCTCTTCTTGAAGAAGGTCAGCTTTTCTTAAGGTATTGTTTTTTCGAGTTGGCATTAGCATGATGAGATAACCATAGTCCATTAAGATGTCGGTTTCGAGCTCGCTGGCATATTCTCTTAATACAATTTCTCTATCTTCATTCTTTGGCGCAGTAATGTTAACTAATAAGTCATCAGGGTCTTCAGGGCTTCGAGTAACATTGATAAATTCAATTTCGGGAAATTTTTCTTTGACTTGGTTGTAAAGCTGGTGTATGAGTTCTTGTTGTTTGATATTTATCATGGGTCTAACTTTTTATTTACCAGTTCAATAAAACAAATCTTACCTAATAGGGAGATTGTTTCGCTAAGAAGCGCTCGCAATGACATACTATAAAAATCTGGATTTCTTGACCAAAAATCAAGTACAAACATGAATCTACCTAAATTCTCCGTCCGTTACCCGGTGACCGTTGCCATGCTCATGCTGGCTATCGCTATTCTGGGTGTGATTTCATTCCGGCGGCTCGGGACGGATCTGCTGCCGTCGATATATAATCCTCGAATAGTGGTGGAAGTACAGTCCGGGGAACGCTCTCCGCAGGATATGGAGCAGCGTTTTGCCCGGAATCTCGAAGGGGCGTTGGGCACCGTGAGCAATGTCGTGGATGTGCGCTCACTATGCAGTATCGGGCGTGTACTGGTGACCGCGACGTTTAGCTGGGGCACGGACATGGATTTCGCCTTGCTCGATGTACAAAAGAAAGTGGCGAGCTTTGAATCCGACCCGGAGGTCAACAGTTTGACGGTATCCCGCTACGACCCACAGGCAGAGCCTGTATCCATCTACGCGCTTTCCGGTAAGCAGCAACACTCACAAGATTTGGACGAATTGCGGCGATTGGCAGAGGACGTGGTCAAGCGTAACCTCGAACGTTTGGATGGCGTCGCGCGTGTACGGGTTTATGGCGGACTCAAAAAGGAAGTCCGCGTCGAGCTGAACGAATACCTGCTGCAGGCCTATCATCTGTCTCCCGGAGATGTCTCGAATAAAATCCGTCAGGCCAACGCGGACGCTTCCGGAGGGAAGCTGATCCAACAGGACAAGGCGTATCAGATCAAAGGCATTGGCAAATACACCGATATCGACGAGGTGGCGGCAACCGTGGTGGGTTATAAACAAAGCACGAACGGCGCCGGAAGCGACAGCACCCTGAGCGGAAGCCGGCAGTCGGGCGCGACTTACGCCCCGGACAAAACGCCGATTTTCCTTTCGGACGTCGCGGAGATCGCTTATGCGTCAGCGGAGCGTTCGGATTTGGTACGACTTAATGGCGAAGAATGTGTTGGGCTTTACATTTATAAAGAATCGCAAGACAATACAGTCAAAGTCGCGCGCCAGGTTCAAACGGAAATCGAGCGCATGGGAAACGAGCTGGTTAAGCTCAATTTCACCCGGGTTTACAGCCAGGCTTCTTTCATCGAATCCGCAATTGGCGAGGTAAAAGCCACAGCCGTGATCGGAGTTTTTTTAGCGGTTTTGGTGCTTTACGCTTTTTTACGAAACCTGGGGGCAACCGTTATCATCAGCTTAGCGATTCCCATTTCCGTTCTGGCCACTTTTTCCCTGATGTTTTTTCAGAACCTCACTCTGAACATCATGACTCTCGGTGGTTTGGCTTTGGGCGCCGGCATGCTGGTGGATAATGCTATTGTCGTCATTGAAAACATTTACCGGCGCCGGCAGCTTGGAGAAAATAGCAGCGAGGCGGCGGTTGCCGGCGCGTCTGAGGTGGGCGTCGCCATCGTCGCATCCACGCTGACAACTATCATTGTTTTTCTGCCGATCGTTTATGTGCACGGGGTTGCGGCTGAGCTTTTCAAAGAACAAGCTTGGGTCGTGGCTTTTTCCCTGCTTTCCTCTTTGCTCGTCGCCTTTCTCCTCATCCCGACGCTGGCCGCCCGTTTGTTTGCAAAAAAGGAGATGACGCTCCGGCACAGAACCTTGCGCCTGAACTTTTACGAAACGGCGCTGAAGTGGTCCCTGAATCACCGTACTGCGGTTGTTCTCATCGCTCTATCGCTGCTCTGTCTGTCGGGGTTTCTGCTGCCGGTGATCGGGTATGAATTCGTCCCGAAAAGCAGTGAAAATCAACTTCAAATCAAGCTGGAACTTCCGGTGGGAACCCCGCTGAACGAGAGCGCAACGGTCCTCTCGGGAGTTGAAGAGCGTATTCGCCAGATTCTTGTTGATGAAATCGGGCAAATTTTTACCACCATCAATGTCCGAACTTCACAAAACGTCGTTTTTGGCGCGGAACAAAAAAGTGAACATCTCGCCGTGTTGTCGCTGAACTTAGCTTCCGGGGGCAAAAGCTTGACGACGAAGCACGTCATCGATCGGCTGAGAGAGCCGCTTTCTCTGCCCAACATCATCACGACCTATCGCGTTCGAGAAAGCAGCTTACAACAAACCATTGGCACCTCGAGCGCCCCATTGGCCGTGGAAATTCGCGGCAACGATTTGGAGAAGCTTGAAAATATCAGTGAGCGTTTAGCTGAGATCATGCAGAACATACCGGGCCTGCAGAACGTGGAAACGAGCTTTGAAAAAGCTCTCCCGCAAATCAACCTGCAAATAGACCGCCTGTTAGCGGCGAATTTCGGTCTCGATGTTCAGCAAGTGGGGCAAATGATTCATGAGCGGCTTACCGGAGAGCTGGTCTCGGATTTTTACAGCCAGGGAAACGAACGTGATATTCGTGTGGGTTTTTCACGCATGACCCTTTCCGACTTGAAAAATCTCACAATCAAAAGTCCGGATGGGGCGATTCTGCGCCTGCGGGATATTGCGCATTTTATTCCGTATCAGGGTCCGAAAGAGATACAACGGCATAACCAGATGCGGACAGCCAGCGTTTCGGCGCAACTTCAGAAAGGCACAAAACTCAGTCAAGCGGTTCAATCTCTGCAACCGGTGCTTGCGGGTTTTCCGCTTCCGGCAGGATATGAATTGAGTTTCGCCGGTGAAGAAGCCACACGCCAGGAGTCCTTCAGCCAGATGAAATTCGCTCTGATATTATCGATCATTTTGGTTTACATGGTGCTGGCCTCCTTGTTTGAAAGTGTGCTCCACCCGTTTACGATTATGCTGACTTTGCCTTTGGCCGGCGTCGGCGTCGTGTTCGCGTTTTTGCTCGTCGCAGAGCCGTTGAGCGTGATGGCTTATATCGGCATTATCATGTTGGCGGGAATCGCAGCCAACGATTCGATCGTTTTGGTGGATTACATCAACCGGCTGCGCGCTGACGGCACGAAAAGAAGGGAGGCCGTGCTGCAAGCCGGCCGTGACCGGCTGCGACCGATTTTGATGACCAGTGCGACAACCATTTTAGCCCTGCTGCCTTTAACTGTCGGACTCGGTGAAGGCGCACGACTGCGGGCGCCGATGGCCATCGCGGTCATCGGCGGCCTGGTGACGTCAACGCTGCTGACGCTGGTCGTGATTCCCGTGGTGTACGAATTGATCGACGGGCTGCGGCAAAATGACAAATGACAAATTAAGAATTAAAAGCAATCAAAGGCCAAAAATGAGAAATAATATCCTAGCGCGGCGAAGCCACAACCAAATGATGGCTACAACCAAAAGACCTCCATTATTACAAAAAAATATTCAGCCACGGATTTACACGGATAAAAATACAAATTAAGCTTAGGTTATTGAAGTTGTTGGAAATAGAAAAGAGGTTTAGAATTCAGTTTAAAGATTAAAAGGCAAAATCATTTTATGGCAAAATGA
>JBHHWX010000051.1:0-19126 GCA_046756745.1 bacterium
ACACGGATAAAAATACAAATTAAGCTTAGGTTATTGAAGTTGTTGGAAAATAGAAAAGCAGTTTAGAATTCAGTTTAAAGATTAAAAGGCAAAATCATTTTATGGCAAAATGATTTATAATTTAAGCTAAGGAAAAATCGTTTTGAAGATGATTCTATCATGATTAAAAATTGCTCCATTGCATCGACTTTAACGACGGGAACCGAATAAACCGGCAAGGAAACGAAAAAATCTTCATCCGAGATGACTTTGACTTCGATGCCATGAGTTATCGACATTGTTTTCCTCGTCAATCATTTTGCCATTAAATTATTTTGCTGTATAATTATTTTGACATTATTTATTTGTTTTGATTTTGAGCTTTTGTTCATGTTCTAAACTCATTTTATCCGTGTTCAATCCGTGTGTATCCGTGGCTGATTTTTTTAACATGTTTTTGAAATTTTTGCGGTTGTTAAATTCCGTGCTTTATACGGGGCTCTTCCGCGCTGGGTTGATCAGTGGCTTTCTTTTTTAAGGGCTTTCTTTGAAAAAGTTTACAATTTGTGTAGAACTTTATGTGTAAGACCCTATAACCCGGATGACGCAAATGACCGCCTTCTCTTTAAAACGTCCTGTCACTATTTTTATGACAACCCTGGGGCTTTGTCTGCTCGGCGTCATTTCCTGGCAGCGGCTGCCGGTACAGCTTTTGCCTCAGTTCATCTTCCCCGAGGTGCATGTCAATACCGGAATGGCCGGCGCCTCGCCGGAAAAAATCGAACGGGAGCTGGTGATCCCGATCGAAGGTGAGATCGCGGCGTTGGACGACGTGCATGACATCGAGTCTCGGGTTTTCTCCGATTTCGCCAACATCAAAGTCTCCTTTGAACAGGGGGCCAACATGAAGTTCGCCCTGCTTAAATTGCAGCAAAAGATGACGGCTTTGCAAAAACGTTTACCAGCAGGAACCCGCATCAACGTGAACAAATTCGATACCGCGGACTTAGCCTCGTTTCTCATGCAGTTGAACATCCGCGGCAATACCAGCTTGGAAGAGCTGCGGGAGACAGCCGAACGGCGGGTACGGAGCCGGCTCGAACAAATCGACGGTGTGGTCAACGTGCAAGTGGGAGGCGGCGATCAGCAAACCGTCGGAATTCAGATCGACCCGCAGCGGTGTGAGGCGCTCAGTGTACCGACGAGTTTGATCCAGCAAAAAATCAATGCGTTTCACCGGCAGTCCGAACAGATAGGCCGGGTGCTGTCTTCAGGGAAATGGATCGACGTCATTCTCATGGGTCAAGTGGATGATTTAAAACAGCTCCGGGACCTCATCATCGACCCGCAGCGACAAATACGCCTGCGCGATGTCGCTGAAATCGGTTACAACCGGGCCGAACAAACCCAGTTTTTCCGGGTTGATGGCAAAGCCAGCGTCGGTATCTTCGTACAAAAGGACAACCTTTCCAATATGCTGCGCGTTTCACAGGCCGTGTTGGATGAGGTCGCTTTTTTAAATGAGAGCTTAGCTTTATCCGGCTATGAGTTGGTTGTCAATTTCAATCAGGCCGAGCTCATTCAGAAGGCCATCAGCCGGATTGAACGTCTGGCCATGACCGGGGCTGTTTTAGCCATTTTTGTCTTGTTTCTTTTTTTGCGAAATGTCCGTTTCGTCGCCATTTTGCTCGTGGCCATCCCGGTGTCTCTGCTGGTTACATTCAATGTGATGTACGGGTTCGACTTGTCCGTCAACATTCTGTCTTTATGTGGTTTGGCTTTAGCTATCGGTATGCTGGTGGACAACGGCATTGTGGTCATGGAGAATATTTTCATCCAGCATCAAAGCGGCCGCGAACCGCACGAGGCGTCTTTGCGCGGAACCAAGGGCGTTGCCCGCTCGATTTTCGCAGCAACCGGCACCACGATTCTGGTGTTTTTCCCGGTCCTGTTTGTGGAGAGCGAAGCCAAACTTTTTGTCAAAGAGCTAGCGTTGTCGGTTATTTTCCCACTTCTCGTTTCACTCATCGTCGCCCTGACGATCATTCCGCTGCTCGCTAAGAGGGCATTATTTAAAACGAAGCCCAATCCTTACAGAAGCGGGCGCGTCCAGGAAATCTACCGCCTGCTGCTCAAGTCTGCGATTCGCCACAGGATTCGTACCGTGAGTTTGGTGGTTGTTTTCCTGCTTTTCAGTCTGTTTGTGGGGATCACCTTTATCATCTCTCGAGCCGCGCCTCCACCGCCGGCGCGACTGGACTTGTATATCACCATGCCGCGCGGCTCGACTTTGCAGTCAACCGATACCGTTGTACGCAGGTTGGAGCAACAGACGTTGGAATTAGTCGATATCGAACAGGTACGAGCGAACATACGGGCTGAGGAAGCGCACATCGCCATCAGTTTTGTTGAGCCGGCAAAACGGACGGTGCCGCTTAAGCTCGCAAAGATCAAGGAAAATATGAGAAAAAAGAACGAACGGCTCGAACACGTCGATCTGTCTTTTGACCGGCCGCGAGCCCGCAGCGGCGGGCAGCGCAACGACGAGCTCAGCGGAATTTTAAACCAACAAGAAGGGTTGCGGCTGAAAGGACACGACATCAATACGCTCAGATTGTTAAGCGAGCGCATAACCCAAACACTGCGTTCGATACCGGATATCGATCAAAACTCGGTGGATTCGGATTTAGCGGGAGGCGCGCCGGAGCTGCAGATTCGGGGCGACCGTCTGAGGCTGGCGCTCTCCGGGTTGAGCATGCAGCAAATCATGAGCGCTATCTGGGCGACGCGGTCGGAGGCAGCCATCGCTGCCACGCCGTTTCCCACGTCGCGAGGAGAAGCGGATGTCAGCCTGCAATTGCGCGATGCACAGAAACGCCAAATTGAAGATATTGGAAATTTGAAAATCCAAAACGACGCCGGACATTTGATCCCGGTCAAGCACGTCGCCGACATTCGAATCGATGACGGGGCAGGAAACATTGTTCGTTTAAATCAAGAACGGCACGTTCAGATCAACTATACGTTCAGGAAAGAGGCGCAGCAATCCAAAACGCGCTTGGGGCTGGCTCGAGCTCAGATCGAAAGGTTTGTTCAGGAGCTGCGGCTGCCGAAAGGCTATGTTTTGGAAAAGAGTCAAGACGAAAATACACAGCGGGTTTATTATTGGATGATGGCCATCGGCGCGCTGATGATCTATATGTTTTTAGCCGCCCAGTTTGAATCGCTCTCGATGCCGGTCATCATTCTCGGCACCGTTCCGACGGCGATCGTCGGCGCGCTTTTCGCACTCACACTCACCGGCACCCCGCTCACCCTCGGCGCCGGCGCTCCCATGGCCTTGCTCGGACTTATCGTCTTGCTGGGAATCGTCGTCAATAACGGCATTATTTTGTTGGATCGTATCGCCAGTCTGCGCCATCGCCGCGGTTACGGCTGGCAAAGAGCGGTCATTGTAGCCGGGCAAAGCCGGGTACGGCCGATCATCATGACCTCGGCGACCACCATTCTGGGTTTGTTTCCGCTGGCGCTCAAGCAGGGCACGGAGTTCGAGCTCTGGCCGCCCTTCGCGATTACGGTTCTCGGCGGACTGGCGGTATCGTCGTTATCCACTTTGATATTTATCCCGGTGCTTTATGTGGGATTAGAGCAAACCAAGAATTGGCTGAAGAAAGTCGGCTGGCTTGGCATCACGGCAGGCTCGGTTGTTTCGTTTGCGCTTATTTTTTGGTTTCACGATCACTATAAAAGCTGGCTTTATACGTCTCTGCTGATTCTGCCGCTTTGGTTTGGTTTGCTCGGGCTTCTTTATGCGATGAAAAATTTCTTTTTAGAAAGGAAGGAGAGACAGCGGCTCGCCGGAGAAAAACTCACCATTCAAATCGGCAATCTCACGAAAATTTATGGCGCCCCTGGAAGATTTACGCGTGAATGGCGCAAACAAAGCCGCCGGTGGGCGAAATGGTTTGATTCCGGAACCGTGCCGTGGCAGAAATCGGATCTTACGGAAAACGCGATTTGGATGCTGACCGTGGCAGCGCTTGTGCTCTATCTGCATTTTTTCCTCGACAATGGTTTTTGGCTGACTGTTCTGAGTGTGATCACGTTAATTTGGATTTTTGCGGCCCGCGAGTTGTGGTATCGCTGGCGATTTGTGTCCGGCAGTCCTCCAAAACTCAAAACCGGAAGTTTCTTGAAAAAAATCCTGCGCCGAAGAATGGAATCTCAACAAAACAGCGAACCGAAAGCCGCGTCTGTAACTCTTTTAAATATTCCGAAGCGGGGCGCTTTTTGGATTGTCTTGTTTTTCTTAGCGTATCTGCAGGTTCGGATCGGCGCAGTGGGGCTCACCGTGACCGCATCGCTGCTGGCTCTGCTGTTGGCGCAATTTAAGCGGATCGCTCGCAAAATCGAACGCCGTGAAATCGATCCGGAATTGCCCGCAGGCCGGCTTCGTAAAATTAAGCGCGCCATTTATACAATCGTACGCAATCTGCCGGTGATTCGGCCGCCGCGCAAGCAGGTGGTGGCGCTGCACGGCGTGAGTTTAGAGATCGGTCACGGCATGTTTGGGTTACTCGGGCCGAACGGCGCCGGTAAAACCACTCTGATGCGTATTCTGGTCGGCGTCTTGGACGAAGACCGGGGCAGCATCAAAATCAACAACCGTAACCTCAAGGAGCACCGGCAAACCTTCCACGGCTCCATCGGTTATCTGCCGCAGGATTTTGGTTTGTATGAAAATATGACGCCGTTAGAGTATTTGAACTATCACGCCCTCACCAACGGCATCTATGAACCGGATGGCCGCAAGCAATTGATTGAAAACATCATCAAAAGTGTGGGACTCTGGGAACGCCGCAACGACAAAGTCAAAACCTTCTCGGGCGGGATGAAGCAGCGGATCGGCATCGCCCAGACCCTGTTGCACTTGCCGCAAATTATCGTTGTGGACGAGCCCACTGCCGGCCTCGATCCCAAAGAACGCATCCGGTTTCGGAATCTCCTCTCCGAATTGGCGAAAGAACGTATCGTAATTTTCAGCACCCACATCGTGGAAGATATTTCCAGCACCTGTGAGGATTTAGCGGTTCTCGACAAGGGCAAGCTGATCTATCGCGGCTCGCCAGAAGTGATGCTAAGCCGGGCGCAGGGAAAAGTTTTTGAAGCATCGGTTCCAGCAGACGATTTCAGTAAGTGGCAGCAAAAGCTGCACATCGTTCAGCACAGCAAAACCGAAGACCGTATTCGCATCCGGTTTTTAAGCGAAAAACCCATCACCGATTTACCGGCACAGACCGTTGCGCCGACTCTGGAGGATGCGTATGTTTATTTGTTGAGTGGGAAAAATTAAAAAAGTCTATGGTAAATATTTGAGATAAAATCAGCCACGGATACACACGGATAAAAATACAATTCAGTTTAAAAAATTAAAAGGCAGAATGATTTTTTGGCAGAATAATAAAATTTAGTCACTATTGCCATGATTTTCTCCTTGCGATAAACACAATGTTGTCGGCTTGTAGTACGGATTGAACACGGATAAAATGAGTTTGGAACATGATATGAAGATTCCTATTGTTCGTTTATTAACAAAATCCGTGTTTCATCCGTGTAAATCCGTGGCTGAAAACATTCTTAGTAAATCACTGTTTTACCCATATTGATCGAATAGAGCCCTTTTCTTTTTTGAAATGCAAAATTCATCCCTCTATCAAACATTCTCCAGCCTTTCAAAAATGACCCAGCTCAAAGTCGGCTGGGAAATTTTTCGCTCGCAAGCGCAGATTCTCTTTTCCAAAAAATTCCTCTGGGCCATGGTGATTCTTCTGGGCTATTTCATCCTATTTTACGTCATCAATTATAACGAGCCGATCATCGACCGCTGGACACCGGAAGATATTTTGTGGTTTCTGGAATTTCCGCTGGTGTTTATGGCGATCTTTCTCAACATGCAGTTGATAGCCAGCGAAAAGGAAAATCGCACGTTGGAAGTCATGTTTACCACGGCCGGTTCGCGCTACAAAGTCTGGCTGCTGCGCCTCGCCGCCTTGAATCTTGTCCTGCTGGTTGTTGCCCTGAGCCTCAGCGTCCTGTCGTTTTTCACCTTTGCCGATATTGCGATTTTGGGAACCGGGCTGCACGCATTTGTCCCGGCTTTTTTTATGGGCAGCCTGACTCTTTACCTTTCCGTCAAATTGCGCGGCGGTTTGCCCGCCGGCATGGGGGCAGGTGGATTTTTTTTCTTAACGATGATGTTTATGGACGCGCTCGAGGACACCCGCTACAACCTGCTCTTCAACCCGTACGACCTCCCGCGTCAACTGGACCCGGAAATTTGGAATCTGTGGATGTGGCAAAACCGGATTACGGTAGTGTGTTTGGGATTGCTGCTGTTGTTTTTTGCTTTACGGGGGTTAGAGCGGCGGGAGCGGCTGTTGAGGTAGGATTCCTTTTTCTTAGGCTACTATCACTGTCGATTTTTTTGATTGACGTTTTCCTTGAAATGACTATTGAGTCTCACAGTCGTAAGCAAGACGCCCCTGTATGCCTTGCCTCTTCTACCGACGGCTTCAGCGACGGAATGAAACGGGGTCCAGTGCGGCAGTATTCACGGTATTGGTCTCCGAATCCGTTCATCAGAACTGGTACAACGCCTGCAAGCCCCATTCGCGCGGCCGGCCGGTATGGGTCTGGGCGAACATTCCCTCCAATTCCGAGCCACCAATGATATATCGTTCGTCGGTAATGTTGGTCATGAACACGGCCAGCTTCCAGCCCCCCTCACCGTGCTTATAGGCGATGCGTGCGCTGAGAAGACCAAAGCCGTCCTGGTCGATAACCACGTTGGACGCTTCCGCAGCCTGTGTGCTCGAGCGATAAGAGTAATCGGCACGAAACAGAACCGAACCGCTAGTCACGTTACGCTCATATTGACCGCCCAGTGAGAAAGACCATTTTGGCGTGCGGGGGAACCGTGAATCTGGTGTAATTTCAGTCGCCGTTGGTCCAATGGCCGTATATTTAGCGTCGATATAACCGATGGCACTGTTAAGGACCAACTCCGGAACAGGCATGGCTGTGAACTCGAACTCGGCCCCCTTAATCCGCGCTGAGGCGACGTTCGCCAGGCCGGTGAACAACTGTCCCTCGATGAATTCCAGGAAGGTCACCTGAATGTCAGTGTAATCGCTGTAGAACCCGGTCAAGTTCGCGCGCGCCCTGCCGCGGGCGAAATCAGTGCGGATACCACCCTCGTATGTCCAAAGATGCTCGGGATCATAAGAAACGATGCCGGCGTTGGGCGCGCCCGGATTGAGACGTGCCGTATGGCCGCCGCTCTTGAACCCGCGTGCTGCCGACAGGTAGGACATGACGTCATCTGTCCACTGATATTCGATCCCGAACCGCGGAGACACAGAGGACCAGCTATCGCTTACGGTGCCACGATCGTTTTCTACGCGAGCGAAAAAACCTCGCTGAATGCCGGTTAGTGTCTTTTTTTCAGAGGAAACGCGAACGCCTGCGGTCAGGCCTAGCTGATCGGTGAGGTTGAAGGTTCCCTGGCCAAAACCTGCAAAGGTTTTTGCGCTGGCCATGATGTCGTTGGCGACCCCCGTATCGATAACCTGCGGGAACAGGCCAGCGCGCCAAAAGTCTCCAAGAATGTGGCCGAGGATGAAGCGATCAGCGTTCTCCTTCATATAATATACGCCAAACACCCAGCTCAGCCGGTCGTCGAACACCCGTCCGCTGATCTGAACCTCTTGGCTGAACTGGTCTTGGTTATTCAGTTCCTCCTGCTCGAGCAGGTCAAACTCGGTATGGTCCGCATCATTGCCTATGTCAGTCTTCAGCTCACGATACGCGGTAATCGATTTTATGTTGATATCGCCGGCTTGCCAGTCGATGACCGTGGAATGGCCCCAGGCGTCCATGTCGGACTGCTGTGGCCCGGTAGCACGCGAGACGAATGGATCTCCTGTTATCTGGCTCAGGTCGAAAGTTCTTCCGAGCGATTCGTAAGCTTGGCTGTAACTGAGTGGCGGATCGAAGAAAATGCCCAGCAACGGATGGGCAGAATCGGGGTAAATGGCAGTAAGCGTCCCGGGCGGTTGATGCGAACGCTGGCGAGATCCGTCCAGCGAGAAGTCCACGGAGATGTTCTCGCTTGCCAGCCAGCGCAGTTGCAGCCGACCTATCAGCCCTTGGTCATCGCCCCGGTCGACACCGTCTTGGCGGTTGAAGCCGGGCGTCTGCATATCCAGAGTATGGCCATACCCGTCGCGGTAACCTTCTTCAGATACACCTCCATCGTTAATTGGCTGAATAGAAGGTGACTGTGCGCCCAGAGCGTCGATACCTTAAGTCGAGAGAGAGGGCTATTGTGTACAGCACATCATCAACGGGTTCCTTGCCAAAACCAGCCGTCAGGTGACGGGACAGGAAAGTTGAATCAGACAGTTCCACCTGTAGATCATATTGCCGCTCGAGCTGTATAATAACTTCTCGGAAAGGCGCGTTGTCAAATATTAGCTCACCCCGCAGCCATGCTAAATACCGGCCGGCCTCCACCGGGGTGGGAGGACTAGGCTCCTCACCGGGCTTTACTTGGCTTTTCTGATTCTTGGTCAGAATTACTTCCTTTTGGGACGCCGGGCCGGTTGACTTGAGAGAGACCTTCCCCTTTGCCACGACGACTTCAACTCTTTCATCAGCGCCCCAAGCTCTTACATTAAATGCAGTACCTAATACTGTTATGTCCGCTTCTCCTGTGTGAACAACGAAGGGATTATCTGCGTTCCGCTTCACTTCAAAATAAGCTTCGCCTTCCAAGTACACCTCCCGAACATTGGGAAGCACCTCTGTTATGCGCAAAGCACTGGCGACGTTGAGCCTTACAGAAGTACCGTCACTCAGCTTTACGGTAGCTTTTTGAGCGTTCTGAGCGACAATCTCTTGAGAGGCGGGTACGGTAGCCATTTCCCTCATTTGATTCAGAAAGGGCCACGCAAGGAACGACGCACCGACTATGAGGGAAATGATCACCGCAAGGCGCAGGCCATAGGCCACAGGAGAGCGCGCCCAGCGGGTACGCCCTGCTGTAAGGATATCGAGACGGGAAAGGCGGGGTTTTCTGTGGGATGCGTCTGTGAGCTTTTCGGAGAGCCTTGCCCACGCTGCGTCGACATCGTAATCTGCTGGGCCGGTCTGGAGGACCAGTAAAGCTTTGTTGAGCAATTCCAGAGACTCTTTGTGAGTTGATTCACTTGGCAACCAACCCGTGACATAAGCTTCATCTTCCTTAGATGCCTCACCGGCAAGGTACTTGGCAATCTTTTCCCAATCTGTCTTTTTTCTGGTCATGCGATGTTCATCCTTTGTAACACTATTGTAACACTATCACCCCTAAGTTAGCCTTTACCCTTACAAAAAAATGCGGGTTTCTCAAAATATACGGACAGTCACATGCCCAAGAAGATCTCTTTGGGACTCCCAACTGCGACCCGCCAGCCGTACCCTCCCTATGAGTGGCAGGCAGGTAGGGGTGACATAATAAACCAGCGCTGCTGACGCTCCTATGGAGATCGGTTTTAAAGGAGATGACCTTTCGATAATTATTTCGCCCTATGGGGATCCATGTCGGGAGTGACGGAACAAGAACGCACGTTTTTTGCGAATAAGCGGGTACAGGGATCTCAGGAGGGCGGAAGGTACGGACCCAAGTCCTTGCGCAGTTTTTTCAGTGCCCGGCCCAACTGCACTTCCACAGTTTTCACGGAGATTCCAAGCGTCTCGGCAATCTCCGCATACCTGAGTCCATAGACTCTGTTAAGAACAAAGACCATACGACACCGTTTGGGAAGCTGCTGGATGGCTTTTTCGAGCGCCGTAAACAGTTCCTTCTCATACCATTAGGCCTCAGAATACGGTTCTTGACCACCGTGCGAAGCAGACGCATGTTTTTCCCACTTCTTCTCAACCCCTTTGCGTCTCGCGTAGTTCCGTGCCTGGTTGTGAACAGCCTTATATAGATATGATTTGATCGTATCCCGGGGGCGCCAATTCTCACGGTTTTGCCAGATCTTCAAGAAGACATTGTGTACAAGGTCTTCTGCGACTTCTGGGGATTTCACATAATGGCAGGCAAATCTGCACAGGTCGGCATAGTGATCTCGAAAGAGGCCCTCGAAGGCATCGTGATCTCCCTGCTGAATCTTTTCGACCAGTACGTTTTCCATTTGGGTAAGTCTCCTTATTGCTGTAGAATATACAGGGTTTGGAAACATCAAATCCTAAGAGACGCAAATCGAAAAAACCATTCTTGTTATACCAAGTAAACCCATGCCCATTATGAGATCATCAGGGCGACACTGGTTAGCAGTTTGGACAGAGCTTTACAGTAGATATTCCGCGTACTCAGCAACATCTTTTCCCTCCCTAAGCTCGCAAGGGATTGCATTCCCAAAGATGCTACAACAACTCCGGTAAAGTGGTGGTGGGTATTGACCCCGCTCGTAAAAACCATCAGGCAGCTATTATCGATTCTGACGGTATTTCCATGTGTAAACCGTCCCGATTTAAGCCTGATTACCCCGGTTTTAACAAGCTGTTTCAACAACTTAGCATTCTCCAGGTCAAAATCAACCCAAAGTATGCCCTGATGGTTGCTTCCAACGTCGCGACATCCATTTAGAATCGCTGCGCGACAATGCCGCTTTTCGGGAGCTGCTGCGGCCAAAGGGATAGAGAGCACTAATCGGAGCGAAAGAACGAAAACTAATAAAATAGCTGTCATTACGAGGCGTTTTTTTGCCGAAGCAACTCATGCCGTGCCTAATAAGGAGATTGTTTCGCTGAGAAGCGCTCGCAAAGACATCAAAAATCAAGTTTTCGTACAGAGACTAAATTGCCACAAAACACTTGCTTTTTTATCACATACGCAATAACTTCATTGATAGAATTTTAATAACGGGACTCCTTAATTAGATGCCACAAGGAAAAGTCGCTTTGGTCACCGGAAGCGCGAAAAGAACAGGGAAAGCCATTGCACAGGAATTAGCGCGATGCGGCGCTGAAGTCATCGTCCATTATAACAAGAGCGAAGAAGAAGCCCTGCAGGTATCAAAACAGCTCACACAAATGGGCGGGCAATCTTATCCACTCCGGGCTGACTTGAGTCAACCGTCACAAATTGAAGAAATGTGCCTACGCGCTGTAGAACGAAGCGGCAGAATTGACATATTGGTAAACAACGTCGGAACTTATCTCGTGAAAGATATCGAAAAAGTAACCCCAGGCGAATGGGAGCATCAGATGAACACCACTGTGAACGCGACATTTTACATGTGTCGTGCCGTTCTGCCCCTGATGGTCGAACAAAAGTTTGGCCGAATCATTAATCTCGCAGACTCTTGCGCCGATATCATCACCGCTTGGCCTAAGTGGACGCCCTACATGGTCGGAAAAACCGGCGTGCTTATTTTATCAAAAAGCCTGGCTGTGAAATACGCAAAACACAACATCACGGTCAATTGTGTTTCACCAGGAATTATCGATAATTCAATCTGGAAGCCGGAGCTTGAGGATATTCCCGCAGGCCGGTTTGCCCAATACAGCGATATCACCAATGCGATCCTCTTTTTGGTAAAGGAGAAATCATCGTACATCACAGGCGCCAATCTCAAAGTCACCGGTGGCTGGTATGTTTAAGGGAGACATCATGTACGTCGTTAGTATGACATGTTTTCTTTGGAAGATTATTGTGAGATGTGAGACGTCAAACGTCAAACGTGAGACGACCCCTTCCCCAACACACCATGTTGAGAGGCACGTTTCACATCTCACGTTTGCCAGTGAGGCTTCGCTGCGCTGGGAAGCGCTAATGAGTTGTTTCTACAAACCGACGATCCTTGTTCGACTGCTCAAAGAAGGTTTGAAGATCAGAGTACGTTTTGATGACCAAAAAGTGAGTGGATCTTTGATTCTTTTGACCGCTGTCTAAATCCTCAACAGTGAGAAAGAGTTGATATTCTCCGGAAGCGAGATCAGCGACCGGAATGCTTCCGGCGACAACACAGGTTTCACCGGGTTTTTCATAGGTGCGTTTTAGAGATCTCACTTCATCCCCACGCGCGTTTTTGATCACGTAAGTCGTCACCAATTCCTTGTTGGGTTCTTGCAAACTGTAGCGGAGATTATAAATTTCCGAATAGAGAAATAAAGTAGTTAACTGGCCCCCGACAATCTTCGAGACATTTGGCACAATCTCGCGATCATTTTTGACCAGAACATTGTCTTTCTGGCTCACATTCATTGAAATCGCAATCTGTAGATCGCTGAGCTGTAGGCCAGTCTTGGTATAATCGGATACTGAAATTTTTCTCTTGAAGCTCAGATTGTGGCGGGTTTCCACATCCGTGAGCTCGATGCGAGCTTCATAATCGCCCGGATTGATAATGAAATGAAAACGAATCAACTTCGGTATTCTGGGACGATCGATCTCTTTGAAGGTTTTCACTTTTACGGAATCGATAAAACTCTGCCTCGCCACCTCATGTCCTAAAGAATCCTGCATACTTATCGCAAGTTCGTAGCTAGCAAAAAATCCTTTTTTGTATTTAATAAAGATCAGGTTGTCCGTTGGGATCTGGCAGAATATTTCCATCAAAGTTTGATCGCCAAGCTCCGCACGTTTAAAAGTGAGAAATTCAAAGGCATAGAGCGGTTTTACTGAACGACCGGAGGAAAGCGGCAGCGCACTCTTCGTGAAAAAAAACAGGAGGATGAATCCTAAAAGGACTCGCCATCCTCGAGAAGAAAGTGTTGAAATTCCTGTACTCATACGTCAAGCACCCCTTAAAATTTGTTCTGCATGTCAAAGCCTCTATCTTTATGCAACCCGTTTTCAGTTGAAAAAATTTCATCAAAGTTGGTATTATTCGGATTTTGAGCTTTCCAAACCGGACTCCGAAAACAGCCTTCTCTGAAAAATGGGGCTGTCCAAAAAGGGGAGATTGCTTCGCTTCGCTCGTAATGACATTTGACTCTTTGGACAGCCCCTGCACATCAAAAGCTACGTCTTTTGTTGACTCAAAAATTGGGATTGATATTTCTCTCCCGTTCCGTGATGGGCAAAAATTGCCACTTCCCAGGAAGATGAAAAATGCCAAATCGCCGTTGATCGGGAAGCCTCGCGCCTGTCAAGAACAACTCCTTATCGCGTTCTTCGATGAGCGTATTTTGATCAAGGGCCGCTAACGCAGCAAGCCCATGAGACGCACGCACTTTATTTATTCTATCTAAGGCCGAAGCGCTATTGCTATTGCCGAGTTCAATTTCCGCCAATAGCAATTCATTTTCCTGCCAGGAAATCAGATCGATTGGCGAGTCAATTGCCGGGTATTTGATTTGACGCTGAAAAATAGTCACGCCGTCATTACCTGTAATCGGCTCGAACGGTACGCGTACGGCTTCGGCCGGATCGGCGATTACAAAATCTATACATCGCTGGGCAACCACATATTGCGTTCTGCCCCGGCCTGCCTGCTGCCACACCAAGTTAGAGGATTGAGTACTGTGCAGAGATTGAAAGGGGGCGTCTCCTTCGACCAAACCCTGTTGCGCAAAAGTCAAGGCGCTGGCGGTATTGCCGGTATAAAGATGGATTCTTGCGATCAAGGAATTCACCACTTTGGTTTCATGCTCGCTGCCAGTCTGAGTTAACGCCTTTTCGAACTTTTCGATTTGTAAGCATATTGATTTTTAGGAGAGTGTGCAGCATCTGGCTCAATCAACTGAACAAAAAAATGGTCTTTATAGGACAATTCAATGTCCTCAGTTTTGGCGTACAGTGACAAAGGCAGAGCTAAATAGGCAACGAGCAACCACAGCGGAACATGTCGCCAGAATATGACTTTTGAAAAACTTTTTGTGTACGTGAAAGACAACAAATAAACAAACAACATATTACTACGTCTAAGGCTTTTGAGTCAAAAAGAGGATCTCAGCTCCAAAGTAAAGGAGACTCATCCACGACATTGGCATCTCTGTCGTTGCACTCTCGTCGAGCTTGTTAGACTCTCAAAGTGTTAATCACGTCAAGATATTCGCGTTGCTCTCGGGGGCAGGCGTTAAAGGCGGATAAAGTGATGAAGTTATGACATGCTTGTTGTTGAAAAGTTTGATCTGCAAAAGGCTATCCGAGCCCTTTACGCCTGCCCGGTAAGAGAGAAAAACGCGCACCCATGTTCTTTTGGTGATTACAGCCGCAATTTCTCTCAATGCCTAAATTTTGATTACAACCCTGGCCTAAATCCTGACCAATGTAACACAGACAAATCCGGATTCATTCCTGATGAAATTGCATTCAAAACCTGTGTAGGAGGGAGCTTAGAGCGATAGTTTTTGTTCCACAGCTTGTAAAGTGTTCTCCACCGTGACCGGTTTCTGCGAAACCGCTTGCATCACGCCATCGATATCTTTCAACCCATGGCCGGTCACCATGACCACGACGCGGTCTTGAGAGCCGCAGGATCCGGAATCTACCAGCTTCATGAGTCCGGCCAGGGCTGTCGCCCCGGCAGGCTCTGCAAACACTCCTGCTTTCTGCGCCAGAACAGACACTGCGGTCAGAATGTCCTCATCTGACGCCGCTACGAATTGACCGCCGGACTCACGTACCGCCAGCAGCGCCTTCACCTGGTCGCGGGGCACGCCCACGGAAATGCTGTCGGCGACGGTGTGCGGGACAAGCGGTTCACATCGCTTCGCCCCTTTTTGCCAGGCTTTGAACAACGGCGCGCTGCCTTCTGCCTGTACGCCGATCAATTTTGGCAGCTTATCGATGAGTCCGATTTCATAAAAATCTTTGAAGCCTTTCCAGGTACCCTGTAAAATACAGCCGTCGCCCACTGCGACAAAGACATAATCCGGGACATGCCAATCCAATTGCTCGCATATTTCCAGCGCGCCGGTTTTTTTACCTTCACCGAGATAGGGATTGATGGCCGTGCTGCGATTATACCAGCCCCACATCTCCGCTGCCTGACAGCAGAGGTCGAACGCTTCGTCGTAGGTCCCTTGCACCTGCAGTACTTTTGCACCGTACAGAAGGATCTGCGCCAGCTTTGCCCGGGGCGCGTTTTGTGGCACGAAAATGACCGTTTCCAAATTCGCCAGCGCTGTAAATGCGGCCCACGACGAAGCGGCGTTTCCGGTCGAGGCTGCGGTAACGGTTTTGACGCCTTTTTCCAACGCTTTCACCACAGCGACGGAGCTGGCGCGGTCCTTAAACGAAGCCGTAGGGTTGCGGCCATCGTCTTTTATCCAAATGGCGTTTAAATCCCACTCGGCTTCTAACTGTTGCGAACGGTAGAGCGGTGTCCAACCGACGGCGAGGGGTTGAATAAAATCGGGATTGGAAATGGGCAAGATCGGCAAATAACGCCAATGATCGAAGCGCGGGTTTTGATTTAGCAAATCTCGCGTTAATTCATGGGCAACGGCTTTGTAATCGTAGATGACGTCGAGGGTGCCCAGCAGCGGACCGCAGTCGGGGCAGGTGTAGTCGATGGCTGCGGGTTGGAATTCTTTTTTGCAGGAAACGCATTTGAGAATGAAGTTTCGGGTGTCGTGTTTCAAGTCTCGAGTGTTAGTTAGTTGAGGTCGCCAGAAGATATGGTTTACAATATGGGGATACGGGCAGAATGCAACAAATGCATTCAGCCGGCTTTTTGTTCCAGCGCGCTGATGCGGGTTTCATGATTGTCGAGTTTTTTCTCGTGCCTTCTAAACGTGTGCTCGCCTGCAGCTTTCTCGGTGTGCATGTCGCTTATTTGCCCGGCCAAACCGTCGAGGGCGCTAAGAACGGTGTTGAATTTATCGTTCATATCACCAAACCGGTCATTCATCTCCTCGCGAAGGCTATACACCTCACCGCGAAGGCTACTCACTTCACCGCCAAGTGTCTTGATGCCTAATGTATTGTTCCCGACCTGATTGGCGAGCATTTCGATACTGCCATCCAGACGTTTTATTTCACGGTAAAAATCTTCCTTTGAAACGCGCGTATCGATCTTATCTAATAGCTCTTGCTTGGTTTCTTGAAGTTCTTGTTTTGTGGCGTAAGACTTTCCGTCGCTTTTAGCCATAAGATTCAACCGATTTTCTCTTCGATTTTCTTAATGCGTAAATCATGCTCATCCAACCGATTCTCGTGTCTTCGAAAGGTGTGCTCGCCCGCAGCCTTCTCAGTATGCATGTCCCTGATTTGTCCTGCTAAACCGTCGATGGCGCTCAGAACGGTGTTAAACTTGTTATTCATATCAGTACGAAGTTCATCCACTTCACTGCGAAGTTCAGCCATCTCACCGCGAAGGCCATTCATCTCGCTGTGAAGGCCATTCATTTCGCCCCGCAGTTTCTGGATTTCAAGGGTGTTCTTTCCAACCTGATTGGCCAGCAATTCAATACTGCCATCCAGTCGCTTTATCTCGCTACGGAATTCTGTCTTGGTAACAAGCTTGTCTATTTCAGTGCGGAATTCCTTCTTGGTGACAAGCTTGTCCAGCAGTTCTTGCTTGGTATTTTCAAGCTCTTGCTTTGTGACGTTGTCTTTACCGTCGGGTTTGGGCATCTTCTCTCTCAAACTAAAGGAATACTGCCGAAAACAGGTTTAAGAATTTCTTGCATTCTAAGATAACGATTTTGTTACAAAAGTCAATATCCTGAAGCAGTAATTTTTTTTAATCGTTTCCATATTAAATCCCTATTTCATTAATATGCTCTTCACGATGCCACAAAAAGTTATTATTGATTACACCCTTATTTTCCCAACCTTCATCGGTAATTTGTACCTATCTAATCCCATCAAACATCGAACGGAACCAGTTTGGCTACGGGCTTGCCGTATTTGATTACGACTATGGACTCCCGGTTTTGAGCGACTTCATTTATTAAAGAGAGGCAATGCGTTTTGAAATTTCCTGCTGAAACAGTTTTCATTCTTAACCATCCGGAACTTGACCAAAATTTTATGACTATAGTTAAATGTAATAACCAAAATTTGGCGATGCAAGTACTTTATCTCTCACGATATTCGATTTTCGTTATTCGATTTTGAATTTATTCTCATCGGCAGCTCATACCGCCGCACCCCATCAAACTGATACAGCGCATTGGCCATTGCCCCGGCTGTGGGCACCAGTCCGATTTCCCCGACGCCTTTGGCGCCGAACGGTCCGTGTGGGTCCGGAACTTCCACACCGATGACCTCCATGGCCGGCGTCTCTTTGGCGCGCAGGATGCCGCATTTTCGCAGCCGCGTGCTTTTCGGGTAGCCATCGACCTGCTCGAAGTTTTCGGTGAGCGCGTACCCGAGACCCATGTGGATCGACCCCTCGATCTGCCCTTCGAACAACATGGGATTGATGATCTTGCCGGCGTCGTGCGCTGCCACGACTTTTTCGACTTTGCCGGAATCGTCCAAAATCACTACTTGACTGGCGTAACTGTAAGAATAGTGCGTCACCACTTCCTGTGCATCCTTGCCGGGTTTTGTAGTCCAGTCGCAAATCCACTCGCCCGCGTATTCCCGGCCTTCCAGTTCCCCAAGTTTGCGATGTTGCAAGTCTTCTTTCAATTTCTTGCACGCATCCACAATAGCGTGGCCAACCAGCGAGGTCCCCCGCGAAGCCGTGGTCATGCCGCACACCGTGTCGTCGGTGGTTTCCACTCGCACCTCGATCATCCCGGGGTCGATGTTTAGCTCTTCGCACAACATCTGCACGGCCATGGTGTGCACCCCCTGTCCCATCTCGGTCCAACCGTGCTGAATGATGATTTTTTCCGGAGACTCGATAACGATCTTCGCCCGGCCGATGTCCGGCATGCCGTTGCCGATGCCGGTGTTTTTGATGCCGCAGGCTAAACCGGCGTACTTCGCATTCCCGAAAATCTCTTTAACCGCCAGCAGCGATTTTTTGACTCCGGCGGCCCGGTTAATCACTTGACCCGTGGAGGTTGCTAATCCTTCTTCCAATGCGTTATCATATCGAAACTGCCAGCGGTCGAAACCGCCTTTTTCGCACAGCTCGTCGATCAGGCTCTCGATGGCAAAGGTTACTTGATTGACCCCGAATCCGCGCATGGCGCCGTTGGGAATGTTGTTGGTGTAGACGGCGCGGCTTTCGACGTCGACGATGGGCACATAATAAGCCCCGCAAGCGTGCCCGGCCGAGCGTTCCAATACTTTCATACCGACCGAGGCGTAAGCTCCGGTGTCGCCAATAATTCTTGCTTTGAGGGCAGTCAGCTTGCCCTCTTTGCTGCATCCAACGGAATAGTCCATCCACAACGGATGCCGCTTGGGATGCATGCGGATGGACTCATCGCGGGTCAGAGTGATCTTGACCGGCCGTTTCAACAAAAAAGCAAAAAGCGCGGTATGGCCTTGAATGGACAAATCTTCTTTGCCGCCGAAAGCGCCGCCATTGGCAACCAGCACAACCTTGACTTTTTTCAGCGGCAGCCCCAAAATCTTGGCGATCTGTTTTTGGTCTTCATAAACCCCCTGACCCTGCGAAAAGATTTCGACGCCGTCACCCTGAGCTGAGTCAAAGGGCCGGGCGATGCAGCTCTCCGGCTCCATAAAGCCGTGCTCGACCGTCTGCGTCTGAAATGTGCCGCTGACCACGATATCGGCATTTTTGAGCGCGGCCTCGGCGTCGCCGCGTTTGATGACGGTGGTCGAAAGCACGTTACCGCTGTCATGAATACGTGGACTTTCCGCTTTCAGCGCCGCGAACGGATCGGTCACCGGTTCGAGCACATCGTATTCCACTTTGATCCGTGCCGCCGCTTCGCGGGCGATGGCTTCGGTCTCGGCTACCACGCCGGCGAGCACATCGCCAACGTAGCGGGTGACCTCCCCGGTTTTCACCATAGTCGGCCAATCGGCCACGATGAGTCCGATGTTGCGGTCTCCCGGAATATCCCCGGCGGTAAACACCCGGATGACGCCCGGCAGGTTCGCCGCCTCGCGGGTATCGATGGCCAGCACTTTGGCGCGCGGATGATCGCTGAATTTCAGCACGCTGTAAAGCATGTCCGCGAATTTCATATCGCAGACAAAGGGCCGCCGGCCGAG
>JBHHWX010000052.1:0-18936 GCA_046756745.1 bacterium
GGTTTTACCATAATCCCACATCGTAAGTTTTACTTCTATGCCTGGAACTTTTTTCACTTCCTTAATATCAGGCATCTCTTTAAAAATAACTACGAAAAACCACAAAATCAACCCCCAAGGCCAGGGCTCTGCCGTCAGGCAAAATGAGGTCGTTTGTTTTGCTTGGCCATAACGACCTTGATTATTCTGTTACTTTTCTTTATATTTATCATTAAAGGATATTCTTACATTGACCCAATAATTGATAAACAACCCTATGCAACCAACGATCATTTTCTTCGCTGTTATCAGTACATTCGCTGCGCTACAAGTAAGTTACTAATGAAGAAATGCTTCCGACTCTTTGTCTTTCGCTATTAGGGGATTTTCGATTAATCTGCCAGAGCCAACCTGTCGAAGGTGTCAACACCTCTAGGTTACGTTCTCTGCTCACCTACTTGGCGCTGCACCGCGATGCGGAAAGCACCAGGCAGCGCATTGCTTTCCTGTTCTGGCCGGATTCAGAAGAAGGACAGGCCAGAACCAACTTGCGACAGCTTTTGCATCATTTACGCCAGGCTTTCCCGGATATCGAGCACTATTTGGATATTGACGCCCGGACGGTAAGATGGCATTCTAATGCACCTGTCTGCATTGATGTCGCCGAGTTTATACAGCGCATCTCGGACGCAGAGGAGGCTGCGAAGACAGGGGACCTGCTATCTGAGCGGGCAGCGCTCGAAAATGCTGTCCGGCTTTATCGCGCCGACCTTCTGCCGGAATGTTATGATGAATGGATTGAGCCCGAGCGCGACCGTTTGCGACAGCTTCTTACCAGGACGCTGGAACGATTGACTGAGATATGTGAACAGCAAGGCCAGTATCGGGAAGCGGTCGGCTATGCAGAACGTCTTCTAACGCTCGACGAATTCGATGAGTCTGTTTACCGCTTGCTGATGCGGCTCCATGTTCTTAACAAAGATCGCGCAAGCGCCTTGCGCGTCTATAATCGTTGCGTCGAAGTATTGGGTAACGAGCTCGATATTGAGCCGGCTGCCGAAACGCAGGAAGCCTTCAATCGTTTAACCCGGGCAGCCTCAAAACCGGAGTCCTTCACTTCGAATGAGCCGGAACTACCCCTTGTGGGGCGGGAAAAAGAACGGGGCAGCCTGCTACAGGCGTGGCAAATGGCTGAGACTGGCAACGCACATGTGGTTCTGTTGCGTGGCGAGGCCGGCATTGGGAAGACCCGAGTGGCGCAGGAATTGATCGAGACGATGAACAGGCAAGGGTTCGCTGTAGCCACAGCTTGTTGTTATGCCGCCGAGGGACGATTGGCCTATGGGCCGGTAACCGAATGGTTGAAAGCAGACGAAATTTATGGCGCCGTTCTTAATCTGGAACCCGTTTGGCAAACGGAGATAGCGCGTGTGCTGCCGGAACTGCTGTCAGAATGCCCGAATCTATCTCCGCCCGCAGCGCTTACAGAGAGCTGGCAGCGGCAAAGGCTCTTTTCCGCCCTCGCTCGCGCCGTTCTTGCAGCCCGGCAACCGCTGCTTTTATTCATTGACGATATCCAATGGGCCGACCCGGGAACATTAGAATGGCTGCACTATCTGCTGCGTTTCGAACCTTCCGCTAAAATACTCATTTTAGCTTCCGCGCGCGCGGAAGCTTTTAGCACCAATGGATCGCTTCTTTCTCTCATTCTGGAATTGCGCCGGGACTGTGTTTTGACTGAAATTGATCTCGGCGCCATGGATGCGGCGCAGACGGCTGAACTTGCGCGTCATGTCTCCGGTAGAAATCTGGATGATGAGGCTGCGGCTTCTTTATTTGCCAGCACAGAAGGCAATCCCTTATTTGTCGTGGAAATGACCCGAGCCTGCATGGAAGAACGGAATCCCGACGTCAGTAGTAATAATAAGATACCACAGGATATCGGCGTCCCACAAAAAGTTCAAGCGGTCATACAAACGCGACTTTTAAATATTTCCGCTTCCGCAAAAAGGCTGCTCGAATTAGCGGCAATTGTCGGACGCGCTTTTACTTTCGATATTCTCTCCCACGCTTACCATGAAGATGAAGAAATTTTGATCCAAGGCCTTGAGGAATTGTTGGAGCACCGGCTTATTCGGGAACAAGGACGAATGGCCTACGATTTTAGTCATGACAAAATACGGGAAGTTACCACCACTGGCATTAGCGTTACGCGATGCTGCTTGCTTCATCGCAGCGTGGCAGAGGCTCTGGAACACGTGCACGCAGGAGAATTGGACCAGTTCAGCAGCCAGTTGGCAGTCCATTGGGAAAACGCAGGGTTTCATCTGCACGCCATTTCTTATTGTGAACGGGCCGGCAAGACAGCGCAGCGTATATTCGCCAATGATGATGCGGAAGAATATTTGCAGCGCGCCTTGCGTCTGGTACGGGAGAATCTCGAAGGTCAAGAGAGGGACCGGCGGGAACTGAACATCCTGTACCTTCTTTCCCCCTGTCTGGTACAGGGTCGTGGTTATGGCGCCTCCCAGGTTCAGGAAATCGGCGCGCGCGTTTTGGAGCTTTCCAAACAACTAAATCAGCAGCCCGGTTCGCCGCTTCTTCGAATGCTGGCCATCAGCAAGCTGGTTGGCAGCAATATCTCGAATGCCGAACAATTTGGCGTCCAATTATTAGAACAAGCGAAAAATGAAAATGATGACGTGGCGGAGGTAGAAGCTCACTATGCTCTTGGCGTCACCTATCACTGGCAGGGTCGCTTTGTGAGCGCGCGCGGGCATCTCGAAAAGGCAATCGCCCTCTATGATCCGCAAAATCACAATATGCACATCACCGCCTACGCTCAGGACCCGGCTGTAATTTGCCGAATCCGACTGGCGCTGGTGCTCTGGCATCTCGGCTATCCGGCTGAGTCGCAGGCTATGGGTATAGAATCACTGGCGCTCGCGGAACAATTAAGGCATCCTTTCAGTCGCGCTTATGCCCTGCATTGGTACGCATGGCTGCAGAACCTGCGGGACGATCCTGCTGCCACTCTAAAACATGCCGAAATATCGATTGCTTTCTCGAACGAATACCGTTTTCCCTATTTCGCAACCCAAAGTGGGATTCTTCATGGCTGGGCATTGTTCAAAATGGAGGATGTGGAGGACGGTATTCAGAAAATGCGCGAGGGCCTCAGTTGCTTTCGTTCTACCGGCTCCGAAATCGGCTGCCCCTATTACCGCGCTTTAATCGCCGAGGCCTTAGCCGCAAACGGTGCGTTTGCGCAAAGCCTCCCTCTCCTGGAAGAAGCGGTGAAAAGCGTGCAGGACACCGGCGAGCGTTGGTCAGAGGCTGCCATCCTTAGAATGAAAGGCGCGGTTTTGATGCGAGGGTCTTCGGAAAACTACAGCCATGCGGAACAATCCTTTCAAAAGGCGATTGAAGGTGCTCGAAAACGGGGGGCAAAAACAGACGCCTTGCGCACAGCGGTTTGTCTGAAGCAGTTTTGGCTTGGCTCCGGCCGGACAGAGGAGGCCGGCAGCATGTTCCAGGATGTTTACAGTTGGGCGACCCAAGGATTGGATTCGCAGGAGATGAAAACGATGACAGCCCTGCTGGAACAATGGACCGAAAGCGATTGATTTTAAACCCCGCTAATGCATCATAAAAAATAACGCTGCCCCAAATTCTCCAGTTATCCTGGCGTCTACCGCATTACTTTTTCTGAATTCACTCCGGATTCGGTTAACAGAACGCTAATAATTTCAATTTTTTCTAAAAAACTTGTTTCACGGAACGCTTCAAGAACGGTTGATATCGTATATTCAATCAGATTTTTTTATTAAAAGAATTACACAAACTCTAAATAGAAAGGGAAAAATATGCAAAAACAACTTGATGAATCTACCCTGGAGGGTTTGCGCGCGAACCTGCGCGGAGAACTCCTGTTGCCGGAAGATGCTGGTTACGATGCCGCTCGCGCTATTTGGAATGGTATGATTGACCGCAAGCCGGCTCTAATTATTCAATGCCTGGGCACGCATGATGTGGTGCAGGGTGTTAATTTCGCGCGTGAACAGGGACTTCTTTTGGCTATCAAAGGCGGCGGTCACAACGTTGCCGGCAACGCGGTTTGCGATGGCGGTGTTGTGCTGGATTTATCCTTGATGCGCTCTGTGCATGTCGATCCGAAAAAAAAGACCGTGCGCTGCGATGCAGGATGCCTGCTGAGCGATGTTGATTATGAGACGCAGTTATTTGGACTGGCGATCTCCGGCGGAATCGTGTCTCACACCGGGGTGGCTGGCCTGACTTTGGGCGGCGGTTTTGGCTGGATCAGCCGCAAGCACGGTCTGTCCATAGATAACCTGCTGTCCGCGGAGGTTGTCACCGCGGAGGGTAAAGTCGTAACAGCCAACAGCAAAGAGAATCCCGACCTGTTTTGGGGACTGAGAGGCGGAGGTGGGAACTTCGGCATTGTGACCTCCTTCGAATTCGAGTGCGTACCGCTTGGTCCAGAAGTGTTTTCCGGACTCATTATCCAGCGATTTGAGGACGCCAAAGCCTACATGCAGTTTCATGCTGAATATGTCCGAACACTCCCCGATGAGATGACGGTATGGATGGTTGTGCGCCACGCACCACCACTTCCCTTTCTGGACCCGAGTGTGCATGGAAAACTGGTGGTGATTATCCCCTTTGTCCACCTTGGCGACCGAAAGAAAGGCGAGAAATTGATCCAACCCATCCGTGATTTCGGGAGGCCGCATGCGGAGGCGATCGGGATGAACCCCTGGACCGCCTGGCAAGCTGGTTTTGATGCGCTGAATTCACATGGCGCGCGCAATTATTGGAAATCGCATCACCTGAGGGAATTGTCCGGCGCCTGCATCGACAAGGTCATCGAGTTTGCCCAAAAAATGCCAAGCCCGCACTGCGAGGTATTTATCCCCCACATGGAAGGCGCTCCGAGTCGCGTGCCGGAAGATGAAACAGCCTACACGTTCCGAACCACGCCTTTCGTTCTGAACATCCACACCCGATGGGACAACGCCAGGGACGACGACCGCTGCATCGGCTGGGCTCGGGACTTTTTCGATAATACGCAACAGTTCGCAAACGGCGTATATGTGAATTTTTTGAGCGACGAGGGCGAGCAACGCGTGAAAGACGCCTACACCGAAGAAGTCTGGCAGCGTCTGACTCAGTTGAAAAACAAATATGATCCGGCCAATCTCTACCGAATGAATCAAAACATCAAACCCTCGTCGTGAGTGAACCGGATCTCATTCAAGCATGCTAACTCGCAAAATACCATTTAACAGGAGGAGATTCTCATGTATCGTTCAATTAGTTTGCTCATCGTGTTGGCTGTGGTTTTTTCCCTTCAATCCGGTTTTGCACAGATAAAGAACCAACCACTCACCGGGCAGAGTTTTAGTGGAGAGATCACCATTAACGCCATCCCGGGTCGGGTTTGGGAGATTTTGACGGATGCAGGACAACTAACGGAAATCATGGGTTACACCTACCTCGGAGGAACAAAGAAATTTGGCAAAGTCGGGGATGAAGCCCAGGTAAAAGTTTGGGGCGATGTGAGCAGCTTTGTGTTGATTCGTTCCGATCAAACTAAACAGTTACGATTTAATTTGGATCCGGAAAATGGTTCTTATATCTGTAACTGCAGATGGGTATTGTCAAAGTCCGGAAACGGAACAAAGGTGTGGTTTGAAGAGCGTTATACAGAATCCGCTCCGCAGACGAAAGAAGACCTTGAGGCGTAGGTGAAAGATGGCAATGAAAGGTTTGCTAAGTTAAAGCTCAAAGCCGAAAGAAAGTGAGCAACGAATGTTCGAAACCGGAGAATACCAATGAAATCAATTTCAAACCTAATACAGGTCGCAGCCGTTCAGGCTGCGCCTGTATTTCTTGACAAAAACAAGACGGTTGAAAAGGCCTGCAGCCTTATAGCAGAGGCCGCAAGCAAAGGCGCCAGACTCGTCGTTTTCCCGGAGGTTTTTATCTCCGGCTATCCGGATTGGGTCTGGCTGGTTCCCAATAGCAACAGGGCAATTCTCGATGAGTTATATTGTTACCTCATCGAGAATGCGGTGACCATTCCGGATCAGAGCACCCGGCAACTCTGCCAGGTTGCTAAAGAGGCAGAAGTCAACGTGGTCATCGGGGTTCACGAGAGGAATGCAGAAGCCAGCAACGCCAGCCTCTACAATACATCGCTCTACATCAGTTCGGAAGGCCAAATCCTTGGCAAGCATCGCAAATTAATCCCGACAGGTGGCGAGCGTCTAATATGGGCAGGAGGCGACGGCAGCACGTTGAATGCGTTCGACACGTCCGTGGGCAAGCTGGGTGGATTGATCTGCTGGGAAAACTTTATGCCGCTAGCACGTCAGGCAATGTACGAACAGGGCGTACAAATCCATGTGGCGCCAACCTGGGATTCCAGTGAAAATTGGCTGCAAAGCTTGCGATACATCGCTCGCGAAGGGGGCATGTTTGTCATAGGATGCTGCACCGCGATTCGCATGAGCGACATACCAGAGCGCTGCGAATTCAAAAAACTCTATCCGGAAGGAAAAGACTGGATCAATTCCGGCAATAGCTGCATTATCGGCCCGCAGGGTAATTTCATTGCCGGCCCGGTGAAAGCCAGTGAGGAAATTCTATACGCCAGCATCGATTTCAAGCAAATCACAGCGGCCAAGCGGATGTTCGATGCGGCCGGGCATTATGCCAGACCGGACGTTTTCACATTTAAAATTAATTGAGACCTAAATTGAGCGATTCCTGATCAGGAGAGGGGCGGTGTACAAGCTTTAGCTTGCTGGGGTGAGGGGAAAAACAGGCTGAAGCGTGAACACTTTATTCAGAAACCGAACCCGTTGATGGGACAATTCAAAGCTAAATCGCTCAATTTAGGTGAGAGACAAGAAGGCAACAAACGGGCGTTCAAAGAGTTGGTTGGCTACGAACAAAGACATTGTCGCGGTGTGCTCTTCCTTAAGAAAATAAGAGACAGTCAGCTCAAGAAATCGCTTGACTCTTAAGCCTAAAATATGTAATTTTGCGACTGATTTTTTTGAACTTTAGAGAGGAGAAGTTTAAATTGAAAACTTTTTCACCAAAACCAGCAGATATCAACCGCAAATGGTATTTAGTTGACGCCGATGGCCAGGTATTAGGCCGGTTAGCCAGCCGCGTGGCCACAATCTTACGAGGAAAGCATAAAGCGATTTACGCGCCTCACGCCGACGTTGGGGATCATGTTGTTATTGTCAATGCTGAGAAGATCAAGGTTACGGGAAAGAAAGCAAAAACCAAAAAGTACTTTCGACACACCGGCTATCCTGGCGGCGGACGATTTGATACTTATTCCGACCTGATGACCAAACACCCGGAGCGCATTTTAGAAAAGGCCATAAAGGGTATGCTGCCTCATAATAAGCTTGGACGCCAGATGTTTAAGAAACTCAAAGTTTACGCTGGCGAGAACCACGTTCATCAGGCGCAAAGACCTGAAAAACTCGAACTCAATTAACGATATTACGAGGGATTATGAAAATTGTAACTTACAGTGCAGTTGGCAGAAGAAAAGAAGCTGTTGCGCGCGTCCGATTAACTCCCGGCGAAGGGAAAATTATCGTGAACAAGCAGCCCATGCTTGATTTTTTTAAGCGTGAGACTTTGAAGATGATTATCGAACAACCTTTTGAATTGACAGAGACATTGGGGAAGTATGATGTTTTTGCAAATGTTCGGGGTGGTGGACTTTCCGGAATGGCGGGCGCTGTTCGGTTAGGTATTGCCAGAGCGCTGACGCAAGTTCATGAAGACTTTCGACCTAAACTTAAATCGGCCGGCTTCTTGACTCGCGATCCGAGAATGAAGGAAAGAAAAAAATACGGACAGCCTGGCGCCAGAAAACGCTTTCAATTTTCGAAACGATAAAATTTCAAAAAACGCACACTGGCTCGACGATTGGGTGCTCTTACAGAGTGAACAGATAAAGCCAGTGGAGGTCTAACCCAAATGGTTAAGGAGTTTATATGAAAGTTGCTTTACAAGATCTTTTGATTGCCGGTTCTCATTTCGGTCACTTGACGCGGCGATGGAATCCCAGGATGAAACGCTATATTTTCATGGAGCGCAACGATATTTATATTATCGATCTCATGAAAACTTTGGAATGTATGGAAACCGCATATAAGAAAATAGTTGAGATTACAAAGGCCGGCGAGAAAGTGCTTTTCGTTGGAACCAAGAAGCAAGCGAAGGATATCATCAAGAACGAAGCGGAGCGCTGTGATGCTTTTTATATGAATCATCGATGGCTGGGCGGCACGCTCACAAATTTTACGACTATCAAGAAAAGCATCAAAAGATTAAAAAACCTTGAAAAAATGGCGACCGATGGGACTTATGATAAATTAACCAAAAAAGAGATTCTTGGAATTGAGCGCGAATATGAAAAATTGGAAACAGTGCTTGGAGGTATCCGTGAGATGAACCGGCTGCCCAATGCTGTTTTTATCGTGGATACCAAAAAGGAGAGTATTGCGGTCTCAGAGGCTGTTAAGCTCAACATCCCGATTATTGCCATCGTTGACACAAACTGTGACCCGGACCTGATTGATTATCCTATTCCGGCTAATGATGACGCCTTTAAATCTATCAATCTTATCACACATACTATGGCGGATGCCGTGTTAGAGGGCTATGGCGCTAAATCAGAAGGTGAAGAGAAGGCTCAGGAAGAAAAAGAAGCCGCCGCGAGTCCTGAGGTCACGGAAGGGGTTATCGTGACTGAGGATGCTAAGGAAGTTGAAGTTTTAGCTGAAAAAATCAAAGAAACTGAACAGGAAGTATCTCAATAACCCTATATAAAATAATCTGGAGTGAAGATGTCCGTATCTGCTGAGAAAGTGAAGATGTTGAGAGAGCGTACCGGCGCAGGTATCATGGATTGCAAACGCGTGCTTACCGAGACCGATGGTAATATTGACAAAGCGGTAGAGTTATTGAGAAAAAAGGGAATTGCTTCTGCTGAGAAACGGGCCGGCCGCGAAACCAAGGAAGGTGTTGTTGAAGCTTATATTCATGCCGGCAATAAATTAGGCGTGCTCGTTGAGATTAACTGCGAAACGGACTTTGTTGCGAAAACCGACCATTTCAAAGCGTTTGCTCGCGATCTTGCGATGCAAATTGCCGCAACAAGTCCACGGGTTGTCAGCCGCAACGAATACTCAAAAGATGAAATCGACAAAGAAATCGATATTTTTAAAACCCAAGCAAAAAACGAAGGCAAGCCTGAAAATATTATCGAACGATTTGCTCAAGGTAAGCTGGACAAGTTTTATCAAGAAACTGTCCTGCTCGAACAGGCGTACATTAAAGATCCCGGTAAAAACATCAAAGAGCTTTTGACTGAGCTGATCGCGAAAACAGGTGAAAACATCACGATCAGGCGATTTGTTCGATTTCAACTTGGGGCCTAAAGGAGTTCAGCAGCGTGCTATGCCGCAGTTAGTGTACAAACGGGTACTTTTGAAATTAAGTGGTGAAGCGTTAATGGGGAAACAGGGTCTCGGTGTTGACCCTGAAACCGTTGATAACATCGCTTTAGAAATTAAGGAAATCAACAAACTCGGCGTTGAAATTGGCATCGTCATAGGAGGCGGAAATATCTTTCGCGGCTTATCCGCAAGCGCCAGAGGGATGGATCGAGTTGCCGCTGATTATATGGGGATGCTCGCAACGGTCATCAACGCGCTGGCCCTGCAAGACTATTTGGAAAAAAATGACGTCTATACGCGAGTTTTGACCGCCATAAAAATGGAAGAATTAGCCGAGCCGTTTATTCGGCGCCGCGCTATCCGGCATTTGGAGAAGGGCCGGGTGGTTATCTTTGCGGCAGGAACGGGAAATCCGTATTTTACGACCGATACGGCTGCGGCTTTGCGAGCGATTGAGATTGAAGCAGATATCATTATCAAAGGAACGAAAGTTGACGGCGTGTACGACTCCGACCCTTTTGAAAATCCGGACGCGAAGAAATTTCCCCAATTGGGTTACTTGGATGTTGTCAAGCGTCGTCTCAAAGTTATGGATACAACCGCCGTCACCCTTTGTATGGATAATCATTTGCCCATCATGGTGTTTAATTTGACCCAAAGCGGCTATCTTAAACGCGTTATTATGGGCGAACCTTTAGGAACAATAATCTCAGGGGCCTAATCATGGATATCAGCGAAGTAAAAAAAGATTCTGAAGATCGCATGCAAAAAGCTGTTGAGAACATCCGGAGTGAGTTGACAAAGATTAGAACCGGGAAAGCATCGCCGGCATTACTCGATACCATAAAAGTTGACTATTACGGTTCGTCGGTCCCTCTTAAACAAGTTGCCGGGATTAACACTCCGGAGCCGAGAATGATTACAATTCAGCCTTGGGAAAAGAATATGATTGGCGAAATCGAAAAAGCGATTTTGAAGTCGGATTTGGGACTTAATCCCTCTAGCGACGGAACCATTATCCGTTTGCCAATTCCACAGTTGACCGAAGAACGCCGTAAGGATCTGGTGCGTTTATGTCATAAGTTTGCTGAGGAGGGGAGAATTGCAATCAGAAACGTTCGTCGAGATTCGAACGACAAGCTGAAGAAACTCGAGAAAGAGCACGTTATCTCTGAAGATCAATATCACACTGCCATAAGTGACGTGCAGAAAATTACCGACGAACATATTGTCCAAGTAGATGAGATTTTGAAAAAGAAAGAAGCCGAAGTTTTAGAAGTCTGACTTGTTTGTTGTTGAACTTGCCGCAATGATGCCGTTGCCATATTTGTGTAACGGCTTTTTTATTTACAGAAACCATTTCTCTATGCGGAAGGTTTATATTATATCCTGAATAATTCGCAAATAAGGGAGGTTTCTGTCAGATTTCTCACCCGACAAAAAACGTCGGGATTCGAAAGGACATTATAAGATTGATTTGATGCCTCGCAAGCGACAATTCCTGTTGACCGTTCTTCTTTTGGTAAGTTTGCTAGATTTCGGTTTCGCTTTTGAAAACGGAGACAAACAAGCCTATGTGGTGAAATTTTTATTCACGTTCCCCGACAGTGCGATCGATGGACTGGTTTTATCACATCCTCAGGCTTTGGCCATAGACGGCGAGGGACACGTCTTTGTGGTGGATACGGGAAATAGCCGAATTCTGAAATTCGATGCGCGAGGAAATTTTATTCTATCTGTGGGCAGTTTTGGATGGGAGCGTGAGGAATTCGACCGGCCGCTCGATGTCACGGCAAAAACCGGTTTGGATCTTTTTATCGCAGATTACAATAACGAGCGCATAGAACGTTACGATTTGAATCTTAACTACATCTCGTCATTTACCTCGGTCGAGTCGGAAAGATTAGGTTTCGCCTTTCCCAGCGGGATTGATATTTCAAAACATGGCGAGCTGTTCATTTGCGACAACGATAACGATCGAATTTTGAAATTAGATACCTCAGGGAACCCGAACTCGAGTTTTGGCGATTTTAATTGGGGGGATGGGCAGCTTGAAGATCCGGGCAAAGTGGAAGTAACAAAATCCGATCTCGTTTATGTTTCGGATCAGGGCACAGACCAAGTTGTTGTCTTTGATTATTATGGAAACTTTGTTCTCCGTTTCGGTAAAAATATTCTCCGCGATCCGGACGGTGTGTTTCACTCCTTTGAGAACAAGCTTTACGTTGCTGATTCGGGGCACCACCGCATCGTGGTCTTCAACAGCGCTCATGAGACTCTTCATCATTGGGGGCAGAAAGGGTCGGGGTTCGGCGCTTTCCATCATCCGGTGGATGTGGCCGGTTTTCGTGAAAGAATTTATGTATTGGATTCCTTTAATAATCGAATCCAGGTTTTCAAAATCATTGGGGCAAAAAAAGAATAGGCGCTTATAAAAATTAGCGACAAAAGATTGTCGATGTTGTAAGACTTAATTTGTTTAAACGAGCAATTTTCCAGTAAGCAGTTGGCAGGAAGCGATTAAAAAGATGCGCCGTTTTTTGCCTATTGCTTACTGCCAACTGCCTACTTTGTGTGTTTCAATTGTTAAAATGACAACTGCTCCAATGGAGCCACTTCTTTCAAGCGAAGTCATGGAAGAAGCATAATGAGGTGTGCTTATTATTAATTTGATACAAAGTTAATTCAGTATTCAAGTTTTTCTTCGTGCATTGCGATTCGGAACCCTCTAAGTTTCATTTCAAGATGACTTTGTATCGTTTAAAATATCCTATTCTTCAAGGCTGTATCCTTCTGATTTTGCTGTTTATGCCTTCCAGACTGCTGTCGCAGGCCCCGTTAGAAACCGGAGAAGTTTCCTTATTTGAAAAACGAGTCATATTCGAGGTGGATAGCGCCATGACCTACCTGCTAAAAGACAGCGTCCTCATCCCGCAGTCGGAATCGGTTTGGAGAGATTCAGTTCTTTTGCTGCGGGAAACCGATTATTCTATGGATTACTGGGCCGGCAGCATCACCTTTAAAACGCGTCCTTCTCTGAAATCTAAGATCACCATGCACTACAGTATCCTGCCCTTTCCATTGCAAAGAACTTTTTCCCACCGGAAGTTAGAGACGACTGCGGGCGCTGAAGATACCCGCAAGAATGGCGAATCGGTCATACCAAAACCGGACCATCCAACACCTGTCAACCAGCCAAAGTTTGCATCACAAATTCGCAATAGCGGCAGTATTATTCGCGGAATATCGGTCGGTTCGAATCAGAATTTACAAGTCGATTCCGGGTTGCGCATGCAGATTTCCGGACAACTGACGGATGACGTTGAAGTCCTGGCTTCCTTAACCGATCAAAATACCCCGATTCAGCCGGAAGGGAATACGCAGACTTTACGTGAAATTGATAAAGTCTTCGTGCAAATCAAGGGTCCAAATATTCAAGCGACCTTGGGGGATTATAACTTGAGTTTTGCCGGGTCGGAGTTTATGCGTTACAACCGGAAACTGCAAGGTGCGATGGGACGCGCCGAATTTAAAAATATGTCGTTGACCTTTTCCGGGGCCGTCTCGAGAGGGCAATTTACCACCTACCAATTTCTTGGACAGGAAGGAAACCAAGGGCCGTATCAATTACAAGGTTCTAATGGTCAAATCAATATTATTGTTTTAGCGGGCACAGAACGGGTTTGGGTTGATGGGGAGCTTATGACGCGTGGAGAAAACAACGACTATGTCATCGAATACGGCAACGGCCAGATTACTTTTTCACGCAACCGGCTGATTACGGCCGATTCACGCGTGACAGTCGATTTTCAGTTTTCCGATGAAAGCTTTCAACGTAACCTATGGGCGGCTCGCGCTGAGTCACACCTGTTAAATGATAAGGTTCAGCTCAACACGACTTTTATCCGTGAAAGCGATGATAAAAACGATCCGCTGAACCTCATTTTGAACGACGATTTCCAGCGATTACTCGAACAGTCCGGGGATAGTTTAGCGATCGCTCCCGGAGATTCTTTTGTCGGCGAGAGTAACGGAGTCTATCTCAAAGATTCGACCGGGGTGTTTATCTACGCCGGGCCGAACCTGGGCGACCACAACGTTCGATTTTCTTTTGTCGGCGAGAACAAAGGGGATTACCGAAATGTGGGGTTAGGGCGTTTTGAATTTGTCGGGGAAGATCGAGGAAACTACCGGCCGTTCATTGTGCTGCCGCAAGCTCAACGACATGACTTGGTTGGACTGAATTTAAATTTTTCGCCAAACGAAACCGTGAACATCAAAAGTGAGCTGGCTTTCACGCAATTCGATCCGAATCTTTACTCCTCGAAAGATGACGGGGATAACCAGGGGACGGCTTACTCCATTGCCCTCAATCTAAAGCCGAAAAGAGGGTCAATCGGTGAATTTCGACTTCAGGGAAAATTAAGAAGAAAAAGCGCTACGTTCCGGGATATTGATCGAACCACACAAGTTGAATTCAATCGCAAGTGGAATCTCTCCGGCAAGCAAGCAGCAGAGGAGAACATCAACGAGCTCAACGGGACTTATTCGCCGTTGCCAGGCTTGTCGTTTCAGGGGGGAGTGGGTACACTTTCCAAAGCCGGTCTTTTCAAATCCAACCGTTGGGAGTTTAAAGCGACGCTGGCAAAAAAGCAAATGCCAAAGTTCGACTACTATGTGGAGTCCATCGATCGACTCGATCGGACTCTTCGCCAGGAAAGCGATTGGCTGCGCCAGAGGGGACACGCGGAATTTAATGTGAGTAAACTCACGCCTGTTTTTCATTATGAGGGGGAGATTCGTAAAGATGCCAGGGGCGATACCAGTCAAACGGGTTTTCGGTTCGACTCTTTTACCGCTGGACTGAAGTTTCACCCTTTCAAACCCGTGAGCTTATCCTTTCGTTATAATGTCCGCGATGACAAAAATCGACAGGATGGAGTTTTTGTCCCCAAATCCGTTGCCCGGACACAGTCTTTTTCCGGGACGCTGCGGAAGTGGCATGCCTTTTATGCAAAGGCAACTTATACCCATCGCGAGCGGGATTTTAGCGATTCCGCAGTGCAGGATACGCGTACGGATTTGGCGGATTTTAAGATCGGATATACGCCTCGAAATAACGGATTTCGAGGGAATCTCTACTATCAAATCTCAAACACACAAGTGGCGCGTCAGGAAGAGATTTTTCGCGAAGTCAATGAAGGTGAAGGCGCTTTCCGGTTCAATGAAGAGCTCAACGAGTTTGAACCGGATCCTTTCGGAAATTTCGTCCGGCAATTCATCGCAACCGATGAGTTTATCCCGGTCATTGCGCTGCGGATGCGAGCAGATTTAAGAATTTCCCCCAAACGATTTTTTGAACCCGGGAAAAGCAAAAAAGGCCGAAAAAGCATGATAGAAAAAATGTTCAGCCCGCTGTCGTCGCAAACTTTTTTCAGAATTGACGAGCGGACAACTGAGGAGGAGGTTTCCAAAATTTACCTTTTAAAGCTGTCCCATTTCCAGCAAGACTCAACAACCATTTTCGGGAGTATTGAGCTGCGTCAGGATATTTATCTTTGGGAGAACAGCCGTACTTTTTCTTTGCGGTACCGGTACCGGGATCGCCGGGAAAAAAATAACCAGTTGATAAAAGGCGGACAGAACCGGCAGCTTCGTGAGCAAAGTCTGAGAATATTAAACAGGTTTTCTCGATCTTTGACCACGCAAATGGAATTTCACCATTCGAGCGAAGACCGGATTTTTCAATCCGTGGCTCGTGAAGACCGCATGGTAAGGTCGAATCAGGTACAAATCGATGTCGCCTATCGTCCCCAGAGACGCTTAGAGCTCGGTCTTAAGAGCTCATTGAGTTTCAACCGAGATGTTTTTGCCGAACCCGCGACCCGCGCCAAAGCGGTCGCATTCTCACCCCGATCCAATTATTCTCTCAGCACAAAAGGCCGTTTTCGTGGAGAAATGAGCTGGACGAAAGTTATCGTTTCCCCTGCTCAACGTCTGATTCCATTCGAGTTAACGAATGGAAATCGGGTCGGCGTAACATTCCGTTGGAATTTCGGCTTTGATTACCGACTATCGAAGAACGTGCAAACTTCTCTCAGTTATTTCGGCCGCCGGGAGCCGGACAGAGCGAAGACGCAACATTTCGCTAAAGTGGAAATGCGTGCTTTCTTTTAGGATGAATAATTCATAGCCACAAAGGCACAAAGTAACTTTCAAGAAACTTGAATTTTTTAATGTTGTCATTCCCGAAATCTTTTATCGGGAATCCATGATTTAATTCAAAACTGGATGCCCGATTAAAACATTCGGGCATGACACGGTGTAGATGTTTAAGTTTCTCATATAAAATCAGGTTCGTCGCTTTTTACGAACCTCTGCCACTATTCAGGCGTGAGAAGCTTCGGAGTGCAAAACTTTAGTTTTGCACTGTTTCAATGAAAGCCGCAACGCTAAAGCGTTGCACTCCAATACGAAAGGGCTGAGATATTGAGAACGAAAACTTTTACAAACAGAGCACTTTTTCTACCACAGAAATGGAAATCAATCCCGCAGAAATGATTTTTTTCAATTTCTATTTCAATTCTGTGGCAGTTCTGATTCTGTGGGCGAGCTTTTTCTTGTCGGGTTAGACGCTATTTATGATGAATCACGTATATAAAAAAAATATCTGTCTGCTTTTGGTTTCGATTTGGCTTCCTGTGCATCTTCTGGCTCAGGACCATCCGGTAAGGACCGCCACATTAAATCAAATAGAGATTCATGGAGCAGAAAAAAACAAGACGAAAATGTACGATTGGCTCAACTTGAAAAAGGGCGAAGCCATTTCAGAGTCCATTCTACAAACTCGCGCTCGAGAAACGCTCCTCAGTTTGCAGAAACGCGGCTTTTATTTTGCTAAGATCGATTCCGTTCTCTGGCATTATTTTGATGATTCAACAAAAGTCAATCTCCGGTTTTATGTCAACGAAGGAGAGCAGCTTAGGGTCGCACAATTCGATGTTCATGGGTTGCCTGAACAAAACGCCCATTTACAAAAGGAGCTCGAAACATCGGCCGGGGAGATTTTTTTCTACGAAAATTTACACCGGGATATCGATTTTCTTGTTTCCTATTTTGAAAACGCCGGCTATCCCTATTGTCAAATTCATGTATCCGATTTCAAAATGACAACCGGCAAGACAGATCAAGATGTGGGGATTTCCGTTACGCTGGAAGTGGACTTAGGCCCGCTGGTTACGATCTCTGCCATTGAAATTGTGGGCAACACGGAAACCAAGGATTATGTCATCAAAAGGGCGCTGGGTCTTGAAGAAAATGCGGTTTACGAACAGAGCACAATCGATAAAATCGTCCCCAAATTAATGCGTCTGGGTTATTTTAAATGGGTGAATCCCCCCAAATTGCAGTGGCAAAATAATGGCACGGGAAAGCTCATTATCGAATTGGCCGAAGGCAGCAACAATCGTTTTGACGGAGTGATTGGCTACAATCCGCCGACTTCTCGCGCCGCCGGCTTTGTGACTGGGCTCATTCAGATTTCATTCCGGAACTTACTGGGTACGGGCAGACAAATCGAAGCCAACTGGAACCGCCGTTCCGCCCAAACACAGGAAATCAGGTTGGCCTACACAGAACCGTGGATCGCCGGGCTTCCTTTGGACGCCGGCGTCCATTTCGAACAGCTCATTCAAGACACCAGCTATGTGCAGCGACGATTCGGTCTCGATACACGGCTGCAAATCGGAGACAACTTATCGCTGTTTTCCGGGTTTTCGAGGCGAACCGTATCCCCGGACTCGCTTGCTGTGCTTCTATTTGGACTTCCTAAAAGCAGCTCCATTAATCTGTCCGTTGGCTTGAGTTTTAACACTTTGGATCACGTGTTAAATCCACGCAAGGGCGTCAAATATGAAACCGCTTTCGAGTGGAGCCGAAAAAATATCGACGAAAATGGGAGTGAATCCCCACAGACCGGAAGTGGGGATTCATTCAACCAGCGCAGATTATCTCTTGACTTTGAGAGTTATTTTTCGCTGTTTCGCTGGCAAGTGCTTGCGCTCAGCGTTCACGGGCGACAAATTACCAGCTCCGAGAAGCCGATTCCCATCACCGAGCAGTTTCGCTTTGGAGGCAGCCGTACGCTGCGCGGGTATCGTGAAGAACAATTTCGCGGCTCCCGAATCGCCTGGGCGAATTTCGAATACCGCTACTTATTGAACCGTGAATCGCGGTTTTTTATTTTTTTCGACTCCGGGTACTTTTTTCGAGAGGAGACGGCCGGATTTGATATTAAAAAAATAGAGAGTTTCAAAGCCGGGTTTGGATTCGGGCTCCGTCTCGAAACAAAACTGGGATATTTTGGCATCGATTATGGTTTGGGACAGGGGGATAGTTTATCAAATGGCAAAGTTCATATCGGTCTGACCAATGCGTTCTAAATTCGTCAGCTATGTTTTGATTACCCGTCCGGTAAATCTGGCGATTGCTCTCTTGAGCGTTTGTCTCGGAGTTTTTGTCGCCAAAACCGCCGCCCCTCTGGAGAAGGTTGTATTCGCCTGCGTCTCTAGCGTTGCCATCATGGCCGGGGGAAATACTATCAACGATTTTTTTGATGTTGACATCGATCGTATCAATAAGTCTTTTCGTCCTATCCCTTCGGGTCGAATGACCCAGGGCGCCGCGCTGCAATTTTCAATTATTTTGTTTGTTTTGGGTAATTTTCTTAGTATCTTTATTACGATTTGGGCATTTGGGGTCGCCCTTTTTACATCTTTCGGACTGATTCTATACAGTGCAAAACTAAAACATCTGGTCTTTGCCGGCAACCTCGGGGTGAGTCTTTTTTCAGCTCTCATTTTCATATACGGTGGACTTGCAGCCCAAAATTGGTTTCCGGCGCTGATTCCCGCGGGTTTTGCTTTTTTGTTTCATTTGGGGCGGGAGATAATCAAAGACGTTGAAGATCAAGAAGCGGATAAAGCACAGTCGCTGCGCACACTCCCGGTAAGATATGGTGAGAAAACGGCGCTTGTCATCATCACAATTGTGTTTGTTTGTCTCATCTTTTTTACATTGGTTCCTTATGGCGCTCATATCTATGGAAAAGAATATCTATGGACAGTACTCATCGGCGTGGATTTCGTGCTTTTGGCGTGTTTAGTTTACATGTGGAAAAATCCGCTCCCGTACGCTTTACGGCGGATTTCCGCAGTTTTAAAAGCTGATATGGTGATAGGGTTATGCGCAATCGTTGTGGGTACAGTTGCATGACGCCATCTTAATCCTTAAACACTGAATTGTATTTGACTTAACCTGGATTATTCCTAACGCGGCGAAGCCGCAACCAAAAGGACTCTATTATTACAAAAAAATATTCAGCCACTGATTAACACGGATTGACACGGATAAGAATCCAAATTGAGCCCGTTTATTGAAG
>JBHHWX010000053.1:0-18691 GCA_046756745.1 bacterium
ACCTGCCTTCTGGGATAACCCAAAGTTCAATCAAGCGAACCAGCCCGTCGTTGGAGTTTCGTGGTTTGATGCAGCCGCGTATGCAAAATGGGCGAACAAAAGATTGCCCACGGAGGAGGAATGGGAAAAAGCTGCCAGAGGCACAGATGGAAATTTATATCCCTGGGGGAAAAATCTGCCGGATGCAGAAAACTGTAATTATGGTGAATCAATCGGCAGAACATCTGACGTAAACCGCTATAAAACGAATAAAAGCGTCTACGGTTGTTGCGATTTAATTGGGAATGTTTGGGAATGGACGAGAGATGAAAAAACCGATGACGCTTCATGTAAAATCATCAAGGGAGGGTCCTGGTTAAGTTTTCCATTACAGCTAAAATGTCATAATAAAGATTATCTCCGAACCGATGAGATGAAAGATTATGTCGGTTTTCGATGTGTTGCCAATGATTAGCTGAATAGATCAAGGATGATGAGAGCGGATCGATAGATTATTGGAGGACTGGATTAATGTAAAATGAATTTCACAAAAGTCCAGTCCTCCATCAATCCAATAATCCTGTTGCATTTTGATTCTGTTGATTTATAACTTCTGTCAGGGTTAGAGTTCATAGTATTAACTCTGACAGAGTTGTGTAGTATGACATTGTTTTATACTTTGTTTTGAGTTGTTTTACGTGCGGTTCCGCCGCGCATGTATTTCCCTAAAAATATATTACCATCAACTCGGTCTCCCCCCAATTTGTTGTTTTAGATACGAAAGGTATCTATTCAGACGCGAGAAGCTTTGGAGTGCAAAACTATAGTTTTGCACTGTTTCAAATGAAAGCCGCAACGCTAAAGCGTTGCACTCCTATACCAAAAGTTTTTTCGAATTTAGAGTTTAGGATTTTGAATTTCCGGCTTGTCCGGCTTAGGAGGGTGAAATGTTCATCTTACAAAAAATTCGAAACTACTTAGAACCGAAGCTCAAAAAAGAGGATTTCGACGATGACATTTTCAAAGACAAAGATACAGCGGAGAATGTCACCGAAGTCCGGGTCATGTACGATTTGGCAATAGAAATATTCGCCACGATATTAATCGGTGCTGCGGCTTTCTTTTTCTTTAAAACGAGTGATGACCAGATTTACGATTGGCAGCTACAGACAAGAAACTCACGCTGGATTGCTCCATTGTTTGCCCCGGATAAAACGGAGGATATCATCATCGTCTATATCACCGATCAAATTATCCGGGAAATCGAGCAACAAGAGGAGCACCCATCAAAATCGAATCAGCATAGCACAACCGAAGTTAAAGTAACCATCCGAACCTATTTAGCCAAATTAATTGAGCATATAAGCAAAGCAAATCCCAGACTGATTGCTGTTGATATCCCGTTAAAAACATTTAGAAAAAAATATGAAGATAAAATATTACAAGCTGTTTTAAATCGAAACAAAGTGATTATCTCATCTGATCTGGTCGATCCGGGGATAGGAAGATTTTCGGAAACGTCGTTTTTAGACTACTTTCTTTCTCGAACTGAAACAGCGGGGTCAAAAACAGGAGGGAAAGGTTATGGGAACCTGCCATTTGCGAATCCAAGGGATGGCATTGTCCGTGAAGAGGCTTTAATGACCAAAACCGGAGAAACGACCGGCTTTTCATTTGCTCTTGCGGTCTTTGCCAGAAACGATTCAAATTTAAGAAAAGATGACAAGTTGTTCGATTATCCCCCGGATCTCATCAGACGCTTGACCGATACATATGTGTCTCGAGACGAAGATGATTTTTATGATCCTTTGATGATAAATTATGTAGGGCCTCCGGGAATATTTCAGCCGATCTATGCTGATAGTCTCTTTTCAGTGGAGGCCGCATTGGCTGAGCACGCACCCATAGACGCCAAGAAATTTGAAGATAAAATTGTTTTGATCGGTCGCATCGACCACCAGGCCGATTACAAATCCTTATACATGACGCCTTATACGACCCCGCCTCCTTTAAGCAAAGCAGTGTTGAGCAAAATGGGACGAACCGAATTACACGCAAACATCATCAACATGCTCATTCAAGATGATTACATCCAATCGACGCCAGCGATTGTCGAAGTCTTGATGTTGATCTTTCTGTTTTGTCTGATTGTGTATTTTACCTGGCATTATAATCTTTTTACATGTGTGCGGTTAATAATAGCTTTGTTATCCGGTTGGTGGCTGATAAGTTTTGTCGTTTTCATCTGCTGTGATCTAAGAGTCCCGGTCGTCGGACCTTCTATCGTGATCCTTTTTGCGCCTTTATTCGGCATCATTATATGTTTGAAGGCAAAGCGGGAATATTTGCTTTGGGGACCTAAAAAATCGGAAAATTGTTAAGAAAACCGTATCATAAAATTATTCCTTTTTTTGCATCTAATATAATATAAAAAAAAAACGCAACTCATCCCCAAGAGTGAAGGCAGGGTTATGTCTGAAATTTATGTTCAAAATAAGATTGTTGTCGATCATAGCAAAATAGAGAAAGTCAAAGCCCAAATATCGTCAGTCAATGCCGCCGGTGATCCTTCAGGAGATCCGAGTAAGCCGATATTTTTTTGGTTTCAGGATACCCCGGTTGGAAAGGAGCTCTTTCTTGCGCTTTACACCAAGAAATGTGAATGGGCCCGGTGCAGCTTTTGTACGCTGCCATCCGTTTCATCCCCTAACAATGTGGCCGCGGATAACATCATAAAGCAGGCAGAGTTTGCCTTTCACGCGCACACAAAAGAACAATTGGCTCGAGTCAAAAGATTTTTTATATCGAACAACGGGAGTATATTGAATCCCGTTACCATGCCTCCACAGGCATTAGAGCGAATTTGTGAAATCGCTTATTCACTCTGTTCTTCTCTTGAATTGATCTCTTTTGAAACGCGGTTCGAGACGGTTAAGAAGTCAAATTTGCTGCACTATATTTCTAAGTTTCAAAAATGGCATGAGCATTACCTAAAACGCGGCGTTCGCTCGAGCGAGTCTCCTGTCAAACTGCAAATATCTGCGGGTTATGAAACTCAGGACCCGTATCTGAGGAACTCAGTACTTTGCAAAGGATATTCTGAGAGGCTTGTTCAAGAATTTTTCAAAATGTGTGCAGAAATTCATTCGGAAACAGGCTGCCGTATTTTGTACGACGAAAATGTGCTGCTGAAGCCGGCGCCGGGTATGACAAACGAAGAAGCCATTGCAGAATGTGTGCAAACAGTGATACATCTACATGAATTGGGTGACCATTTTAATGTGCCAGTGTCAATCAGGATAAATCCTACTTTTGTGGCAGCCGGTTCTTATCTCCATGAGAAGTTTATTGAAAATAAATATTCACCCCCAACGCTAAGAGATGTGATGTCCGTTTTGGGTTTGTGTCATAAAAAAAACATCAATATTCCGATTTTTATTGGCCTCAATGAAGAGGACTTGGAAACTTCGGGAGGGAGCTTCAACCGCGGGGCTTTGCTTGATTCTTTCTATTATCGCGTGCTTAAAAATTTCAATCTCACTCAGGACTATCCATTAATTGAACGCACGATAGCGATGCTCGACGATCCACTTACTCAATTAACAGCCAAGCAACTCATGTCAGTAAATTTCTGGAGTCAGGAAAAATTAGAACAACGCCCATTTTGTTTGGACTATGGTTGATAGTTACTAAGGCTTTTCGCAGACAGCACTGCGAAAAGGTGGCTCTGTTTGAGCAGTTGTGATTTTAAAAATTGGAGCCATCAAAGTAGGCAGTTGGCAGTAAGCAATAGGCAAAAACATGATCTTTTTAATTGCTTACTGCCTACTGCATATTGCCTACTCTCTCAAACTGCTTAATAAATGAATTTTACAACATCGGCAAAGTTGTCGATGTATGGCGCTAAGCGCCTAGAGTTGCTCAAAGCGTTGTAGAGGTTTTTTGACTTTCAGCATTAAATAGAACCACATAACGAGTGAAGGAATCATTATGAAATCGAGAATTCAATATAATAATCCCAAAAAAATCGAAGCGCTTGGTCTTCCTTATCATTATGAGATGGTTTCTGACCAAAAGCGAGTTGCCCCTTTTAAACAGGCTATTGAAAAAACCTGTAAGAACAAAACTGTTTTAGAAAGTGGGACGGGTTCTGCAATTTTTTCAATACTTGCAGCTAAGGCAGGCGCTAAAAAAGTGTATGCTGTAGAAATGGATTCTGAAATAGTCGAATTTGCAAAGGGTAATATCTTGAGAAACGGACTCAAGAAAAGGATCAAACTTATTCAGAAAGATATAAATGAAGTGACGCTTGGCGATCTGGATGATCAAAAAGTCGATGTTGTTATCGCTGAAAATTTAAGTACTTGGCAAATTACAGAACCGCAGATTCCGATCATGAATCATATTAATAAGCACCTTATCAAAAGGTCCGGGGTCGTCATTCCAACTCTGATTTTTAATTATTTTGAATTGGCGCAGACCTGCTATAACTTTGAAAACATTGTTGATTTAAAGACGCATTATTTTGAATTTACAGGAATTCGAAAACCCGCGATACTCTCAAAAAAAACGTTATTCAACAAAATCGATCTTAACAAAACGCACTCCCTCAATATTGATAAAACCATCAAGGCAAAAGTAACACACGATGGCACTCTAAATAGTTTAAGGTTGACTTCGCCCTTACAAGTATTTTCTGAAATTACTTTTGATTCGTCCGATAGTCTCATGCCGCCGGTGATTATTCCACTAAAAAAAGACATCTCTGTTTCAAATGGCGATATTGTTGGAGTACATATTAAGTATAAAAATAATACGAATTGGAATGAAGTTACAGTAGAGGTCAAATAATTATAGAAGCCATCGTGACAATCCGTTCTATCCGTTAAATCCGCGTTTCTACTCATGTGCAGCTTCGCCGTGTTAGTAAATTAATTAATTCGGAGGAATGAAGAAATGGGAAATATTATCGTAGGGATACTCTTTGTCATTGGGGGAGTATCAGGAGAGTTTGTCTTAATAGGTACAAATAGTGGTGAACTACTCGCGCTGTTAGGTTTTGGCCTTGTAATTAAAGGATTTTACGATCTGTCTAAAAATAAGGGAGTCGAAGCAGATGCCATTCACTCGGTGAAAGCGACTGAGACGAAAGTCGCATTAGATACGTTAGATAGTCCCCAGGACTCAATTGGCTTTGATGCTTATGCACCAGATACTGAAAGGTCGGTGGAGGAACTTGGCTATGAAGAATTCTGTCCAAAGTGCCAATACTTTCAAGCGAGCACTCATGTTTGTACTCATTTTTATTTTAATGTGAGCGACTATCCCGAGAAATATAAGAAAAAATGTGATGGTGACTTTTATACTGAAAAAAAGTGATTCATGAAACTCTTTCTTAAAAAGGTCATCGATCTATTTGGAATATTGTTGATAACCGGTTTTTTTGCGTTTCTCTCATTAGTTGTTTTCTGTGCCTTTTCTATTACGGCATTATTGACTTTTGGAATATTTTCGGCTGATTGGATAAATAATATAATCTCACACCCTTTTGAAGTGCGAATCACTTTATTCATTGCCTTCTTTCTTACATGGTTTTTCTATTTCGTGATTTATACAAAGTATCCAGGCTTATTAAGAAAGCTATAGATTCGGATTCACCTCATTAGAAAGAAATTCCGATAAAATAGATAGATGAAACGCATTAAAAAAAGACTTGACTTTTGCGTCTTAAAACTTATTTTAAAGATTCAGTCGATAACTCATTTGTCTAATATGAAAAATTATAAAATTACCCTGTTAACCGGTTTGATGTGCCTATGGTTTAATGTTGTATTTGGAGGAGCTATTGTCCTCAATTTCCAAGGGCAGCCCGGATATAATCGAGTCACTCTTAAATGGACTTCTCAAAATGAAATTAATTTGAAAGGTTTTGAAGTTGAGAGAAGTTTCGACAATAAAGACAAGAAGAACTTTAAGCAAATCGCTTTTATAAAACCGGGCAGTGAACAGTTAGATAAGAAACAATATACTTACGAAGATAAATCTGTTTTCAAAAGCAATGCCCGGACTTTCCATTACCGGTTAAAAATTGTCGACAAGGATGGGCGCTCTTCCTATTCGAAAGTGATTTCGGTGACGCCGACCGTTTCGAGCGCGCGTCAAACCTGGGGGAGTATTAAGGCTATGTTTCGGTGAGTTTCAGTAACTCGCTCTGTTTTGAGGTTAAAGGCAGCGTATCGGAGGAACGCTGCCTTTTTTGATCCTGCAATTGTTCACATTGCAAAATTTTAAAATGAGCCATTTTGAGTGAGGGAGTCTAACAAATTTGCCTCGATCTCCTCAAACGTTCCCACCCCCGATATCTTATAAACGGTTGTTTTATTTCGATAGAAATCGACCAAAGGCGCGGTTTGTTCTCGATATTTAGTGAGTCGATGACTTACGGTCTCTTCGTTATCATCCTCCCGTTGAACGAGACGCTCCAGAATTTCCAATGGAGGAGGGTCAAAATGAATGTTATAAATCCTGCCAGTTTCAGGATCAAGCCTTCGGGATGTACTTCTCATGATGATTTCTTCATCTGGGACATCAAAATGTATGACACAGTCCACCGGAAGTCCGGAGTTTGCAAGCGCTTGGTCGAGCTCCTGTGCTTGGCGCAATGTTCTGGGAAAGCCATCGAGAACGAAACCTCTGCACGCATCGTGCTGATGGATACGTTCCATTATCATATCAATAACCAATTCATCCGGGACCAGGAGCCCTTTTTTCATGTACGTTTCAGCTTGCTTCCCTAATGTTGTTCCTTTGGCTACGAATTCCCGCAACATATCGCCAGATGATATGTGGGGAATCTGCAATTTTGCGGTAACCCTTTTCGCCTGTGTGCCTTTTCCGGATCCTGGCGGACCGATAAAAATAATTCTCATATTTTCTGTGTGTTTAGAACAAATTATTATATTAAATCCAAAATGATTTGACACTCATAAATATAACAGAACATGATGTTTTGCGTAATTGGATTGATCTGCTTTCATGGTTTTATTTATTATAGAAAAAGTTTAGTAAAAATCAAGAAGAAACCTCTTTTTTAGGTAATGGGTCAGTTAGGGGTGGTGCGAGTGTCATTCAGGAGCGGGACATTCGTTGGGTGTTCACCAGTAAGCTGAAGCTTGTACTCCGCCTCCCACACGAAACGGACCGATTCCAGGAAAGCTGGAAAGGTCAATCCTCAGTTATGGTGATGGAAGTGTCGCAGATGATCGTCACCCTTTAGAACGCGGATGATCAGAATGCACGGATTTAAATAATGCTGGTGATATCAAAGCAGGAAGGCATCCGTGCTTTCCGATTATCCGTGTTCTGAACGTCACTATCACCTCACCGTAACGAGACCGATTCCTTTTTTAGCTACCCGGCTGCGGAAATCGAGAGGTTGAAGCAGCCCATATTTTTCGTAAAATTGTACGAACTTAGTAAGTAATGAATTGACTCCAATAAAATAAATTGTTAATTTTGTAACAATGACTTCTTCGAAGATCTACATCTGTTGACCAATTCTAAACGATTATCCGGGTAAATGAGTAAGGAGGGAAATTATGCAAAAGTCAGTCCCGTTTGTTGGATCGGTGCTGAGAAAGATATTTTTAGCTTTTTGTATTTGTTCCGTATTAACGGGTAAACTTTTTGCTCAAGGCGTCACAACAGGGTCAATCCGGGGTTTTGTTACCAACGAAAATGGCGAACCTCTTGTTGGAGCAAATGTATTGGCTTTCCATGAACCAAGCGGCACACAGTACGGGACTTCAGTACGAGCCGGTGGATTTTTTCACTTAAGGACTATGAAGATCGGTGGCCCCTACACAATTACAGTTTCACGGATCGGTTACAAAGTACAAATACATAAGAACGGGTTTGTCAACTTAGGGAGAACCACGAGAATAGATTTTACCCTGTCCCCCGAGATCGTCCGGGTGGATGTCATACAAGTTGTGGCAGAAGAAAGTCACGTGTTGAGCACCGATAAAACAGGTGCGGCGACTTCCATTAGCGTTGACGAAGTGAATCAACTTCCTTCAGTGAAAAGAAGCGCGCGGGATCTTTTTAGGCTTGATCCACGAAATGACGGAAACTTCAGCTTTGGGGGACAAAACTGGCTTTTTAATAACATTTCAATAGACGGTTCCTATTTTAACAATTCTTACGGCCTGGATGATCCCATCCCGGGAGGTCAGACCAATTCCGAACCGGTTTCATTTGCTGCGATAGAACAGGCTCAAGTTTCCGTTGCGCCTTTCGATGTGCGTCAAAGCGGTTTTACCGGGGCAAATCTCAACTTGGTCACAAAAAGCGGCGGGAATCAATTTCGGGGCGCCATTTATAGCTACGGCAGAAACGAAGATCTGACAGGGGGTAAAGTCAGCGGAGAGGATGTCTTGAATCCTGATTTGTCATTTCATCAAACCGGTTTTACATTCAGCGGGCCCATTGTTCACAACAAGTTTTTTTTCTTTCTCAATGGAGAAATTGAGCGAAGAGATGACCCAGGTACAAACTTCACTGCCTCAAGACCGGGTTTGAGAGGACCATCCGTTTCTCGTGTTGAGTTTGCTGTCATGGACAGCATACGGCAACGCATGATAAAGGCATATAATTATGATCCTGGAACATTTGAAGATTTTGTCCATGAGACAAACAACGAAAAACTGTTCTTGAAATTCGATTGGAACCTCGACGCAAACAACCATTTAACTTTTCGTTACAACCGTTTGGATGCCCGGCGAGACCTGCCGCCACAACCCTTTGCCATTAGTTTAAATAACAAAGGTCGCGGACCAAGTGAAGACAGCTTGCCTTTTAAGAATTCTGGTTATGAAGCCAATAACGAGAGCAATTCCTACGCTCTTGAAATCAACAGTCGCTTTGGGCTTGGGGGTAAATACATCAACCGTTTTTTTCTGAGTTATAACCGTTTTCGAGATTTTCGGGACCCGTTCAGCAGTCCGTTCCCAACATTGGAAATAGGACAAAACGGACGCACCTATACCACCGTCGGTCATGAACCTTTTTCGATTAACAATATCTTGGATCAAGATGTTTGGCAGGTAACAAATCATTTTAATATTTTAAAAGAAAAGCATGTGATTACCCTCGGCGCCAACTTCGAGAGATTTAGCTTTTTTAATTCTTTCAATCTTTTTTATCACGGGTTGTTTTTTCTGCCGGTTCAATTCGGAGGCACCCGGTTTGATTCATTAGATGACTTTTTTGCTTACACGAATCCTGAGCTCGATCCTTGTACAGATGCACTTTTAGCATCAGGAGAGCCGTGTTTCCGGAATTTTAATACGGAGGTCCAGCAACAGTTGCTCAAACCATTTAACGGAGACGATATCGATCTCGCTCAACTCTCCATTTACGCCCAGGATGAATACCTTGTCACAGAAAATCTAAATCTCACTTACGGACTTCGCATTGACTTACCTATCTACTTTACGGATATTCCCGACAATACATTCTCTGAATCTCTGACCCTGCTAAATAAAAGCGGAAATCTTGAAATCATCAATGCGAGCCATTTGCCGGCTGTTAAGTTGCTGCCGTCACCTCGCATTGGTTTTAGTTGGGATGTCTTTGGCGATCACTCGACTCAGCTCAGAGGCGGTTCCGGTATTTTTACCGGACGTCTGCCCTTTGCCTGGATCGGGAACACGGTTTCAAATCAGGGTCCGAACGCGTCGTCCCCGTCATTTGATGTCACCGCGATCGATCCGGATTTTAAATGGCCGCAAGTCTGGAAGACCAATATCGCACTTGATAAGAAGCTGCCGTGGGGCGTGTTGGGAACGTTCGAAATTCTTTACGAAAATGATATCAATGCCATTTTTGTGAGGAATGCGGATTTGCCCTTGCGGGTTCGTGTTCTCCCGACTGATGGCAGACCTTACTTTGGCGGCGCCAGCGCTAATAAACTCAATCCCAATTTTGCCGGCAGGGTTTATGTTTTGGATAATACCAGCGATGGACATATGATAAATGTCACTGCACAGATTCGCAAGAATTTCGATTTCGGGCTGAACGCCGGCCTCTCATACAGCTTCCTTGACGCGAGAAAACCCTTGAACAGTTTCCGTGACCCCAAAAACCAATTTAGTCCGACCGAAATGGTGCGCTCTTTGTGGCGATTCAACCCGGTTCAAGGCAACCCCAACAAGCCGGAGACCAGCTTCTCTGAATTCGGAAACCGGCATCGGATTATAGGCAGTGCAACTTACAGCAAGCGCTGGTCCCGGATGCATGCCACACATGTCGGTCTTTTTCTCCAAATAGCTCAGGGGGCTCCTTCGACTGCACTAACACGAAGCAGATTTTCATATACCTATAATGGAGACGTCAATGGCGATGGTGCAGACAGGAACGATTTGATATACATTCCACGCGATGCGAGTGAAATCACTTTTGCTGATATCTTAGACGAAAACAACAATGTGATTTCTACCGCGCAGCAGCAGTGGAGCGCTTTTAACGCTTTTATCGAGCAGGATAGTTATTTAAGATCCCACAGAGGAGAAATTGCGGACAGAAATGCAGGTATCACGCCTTGGTTCAGTGATATCGATCTCAGAGTGCTGCAAGACATATCGTTTGACGCGGGGGGGCAAAAGCATATGTTTCAGCTCAGTTTGGATATTTTGAATTTAGGGAATTTAATGAGCTCGAGTTGGGGAGTCAAGAAATTCGCGACCCCAAATGCACAATCGCCTCTCGAGTTTACGAATCAGTTCACGCCGGAAGGCGATCCGATTTTCCAGTTTCCTGGGATAACTACAGACATATTTTTGGATGATTCGGGTTTGAGCTCACGTTGGAGGGTACAATTGGGGATTCGATATCTATTTAACTAACGGGCGTCTGAACGAAAACGACCCTCTCTTCCCGAAGGCCTCCTGGCCGAGGGTGAATTCCTGCTTGGCTCGGCGAGACGCCTTCGCGAAGAGGTTATAAATCACGCATTTTTCGAGTTATCGATCAGACACCAACTAGTGAGTTTTTGAGTCTTTCTCGACCGTACGTTTGAAAACAAAAAGGAACAATTCTTTTTTGCCTTTTAGGATGGAGAATGTTTTTCCTGACAAGATCCGCACCAAGTCCCAGCCTTCTGCAGAGTACTTGTTGAGCGTATCCTCGAATTGTTGAGCGCGAATGCGGCCTTTCAAAAGTGTCTTTTGTCGCAGAGGGATGATCTTATAGATGACAGACTTTTCCGGTTTTGGGGGCGAATTCTCTGTGGTTGTTTCGGAAGGTGACGCAACGGATTGGTCGGATTGTATTTTCTGCTCTTCACTGAGAGGATGAACAGCTTGCACTGGGTCTTCTTCCTCTCTTTTAAAAATGGTTAGAAACATATCCTTTTTCCCCTGCAATAATGACCAGGTTCCAACGGGCACAAATGCCATGAGCGGCCACCCCTTGTCGGAAAATTCATTGACTAAGTCCTCGAATTTTTTGATTCTCAAACGTCCTTTGAGATAAGTCTTCTGCCTTAGTTTGATGACTTTGAATTTAGTCATTTCTTAGTTACACCCTCCATTGAGAGATTTTTCACCGACGCCCTCATGACTATCCATCACCTTTAAGGTAATCGTGTTGACAGGAGCATCATGAGAACGTGAGAATGTCGGTTTGGGCCCGTCTACATTGACTTGTTCGACTCCGTCGAGAAACCAGTGATAGGTGATAGCATCGTTTGGGTCCGGGTCGCTTGAATCGTTGCTGATGATTGTATATACAATCGCTTGAACAAAGGCCTCGAACTTGCATGTAAACTCCGCAATGGGAGGGCTGTTTATGATCTTCAAGTTTCGCCAAGTCGTGGCGCTTTCAAGGCCCTCCAGGTTGGTCACCTTAAGGCCGACTTCATAATCTCCGATCTCGTGGTTGACATTCAGGATAACAAAGTCGGCTCTGCCTGTGGCGATTTGTTCGGTGGCCCCGTTTAGTGGACGGAGTAGCCAGGTATACGTATCCACTCCCCGGCTTTCATTGCCGCCGATGGATCGATCCCCGTCTATAGTCACGGTCTGACTGTTTTTTGTCACAAAATTATCTTCAACTCCATCAGGGAAAACGAAATTGGCTTCAGGGACGCCCGGCACACTTACTGTTTGGGTTACCGAATCTGCATCGCTGTGATTATCGGTTGCCGTCAAGGTTAGTTGGTAAACATCGCCCCGCACATCAAAAACGGGCAGCTTTTCATTTTCCTTGTCCGTCACCGATGAATCATTGATAGACCAACTAAACGTGATCGTGTCGCCGGGGTCGATATCTTGTGTTTGATTTGTTGTGATGATAATGCGTTCCAGTTCTGTATCATGAGTAAAACTGGCTTGTGGAGGCTGGTTTATCACCGTGAACTCAACCCAAGTCGTGTCGGAAATATTTCCTTCTACGTCATCCACGACCAAACCGATTTTATTTGCTCCGACAGCCATATTGACGTCAAAACGAAAAATGTTGGCGGTGACTTCGGCGATAATATCCAACCCTTGCAATGCATTACGTCGGAACCAAGTGTAGCTGTTTATGTCGCCATTGGTGGAGGTGCTGGCTGTTGCGTCCAATGTGATCTGGTCGCCATTTTTCCCCTCGGCGCCTGGACGAATAAGGAAGCTCGCCAAAGGACGCGAGTTGTCAATGGTAACTTTGGCAGAATTGGCGCCCCCGAATTCATCTTCAACGGTCAATTCGATTTGATAATTGGCATAATAGGTGAATGTGTGTTGGAATTTATTGGCAAGTGGATTTTCAACAATGGTTCCATCGAGATTCCAGACCTCTTTGACGATTTTGCTGTCTCTGTCGCTTGACTGGCTGGCGTCAAATTCATAGGTGAATCTGACGTTTTGAACATCCCGCTCTATTTCCTGGGCCAGAATCACAGCAACCGGATTTTGATTGTCCCCTAAAAAGACGCTTAGAGTTCCGGTTGTGGTTTCTAGACCGTCTGACACTGAAATCTCGATAAGGTGGGTTCCCTTCTTTTTGGGGACAAAATTCGCCTGATACAAGCCGGCAGACGTGTTGCCGACGATCGTGACGGACCCGGTCTCGCCTATGACTTTTGCTGTCACGTGCAGGTTTTGAATGCTTTCGTCCGTCACTTTGAATTCGAAAGCATAAACTTTTCCCGCGACATACACTAATGTATCTGCCTCAAACCCTACGATTTGAAGGGAGGGAGCAGCATTGTTTTCAGTTAAGGGATTGACGTTTTTTTTGTCGGAACAACTGATGACGATAAGAGTGCAAAGTGCTGTGAATATGAAAAACTGTTTCATTCTATCCCCTTTTTACGACTCATTTCTACGAGTTAACCCAGGATGATAAACAAACCGATTAAAAAACAATCTTAATACCTCCACCAGCGATAAACTTGCTATTAAAAAAGTCGGAATTAAAGAATATCAATTGTTTGATCTCGCCAAAGACAACCAGCCACCATGCGGGATAATACTCCAGCTCCACTCGCAGATCGTTTCCGAAAGTGTTGTCGTCGGCTTTGGCGCTCGCCACACTTTTGGCTTCTGTATGTGCAAGAAAAAGTCCGGCGCCGGCGCTGAGATAGGCGTTGTCCACCCGGAATAACCAGCGGTTGAAATTCACCTCCGTGCCATAATTGTTGGTTGTGATAAAATTTGTTTCATCCTGAAAATAAAATCCGCCTACCGTGATGCTGTTTCTGTTTGTGAGTTGTTTGCTCCAGGCGAGATTAGCGTAAGATGTAAAACCGGAAAGATTGATCGAATTGGCTTTCGACATCTTCTGGTATTGAGCTTGAGCATGACTGCTGATACCTAATACCAGCAGAACGGTCAAGAAAGCTCTCATTTCGGCTCCTATTATTTTATGTATGAAGGTATGTTGAAATCGAAATTCCGGGTGCCGTTTTTTTCGATGAGAAGGCAATTGAAGAACCCGGTATCTTGAGGACTGAGTTTAGATGTGACGTAAATAATGTGTGATTTTTTGCCCGGCGGTATCACTTTCCGTGAGTAGACCTCATAAAACGGCGCGAGCATGAGCGATTTAGATTCCCGCTGATTGATGAGCGGCAAGCCGGTTCTCTCTTTGTAGGTAATCGTTAAATGGAGAATGTTATACGGAACTTTGGATTTATTCCAAAGGGTCGCTTTAAAGACCAATTTGCCTTTATAAGCAAATATGTGATCGATAGCAAAAACGACCCGGTTTTTAACAATGGCCGGAGCGCGTTTGTCCGATTTGAGTAATTGGGGATAGAAATCTAAAAGGTTTCGAACATCAAAATCGGCCTGAGTGACCAAGTCGTCGTTGTGAACGTTATTGGATTTACTCTTGCCATTCGTTGGGGCGCCGCTTTTTTGTGTCTCTTTTGAGGCTGCTAATTTCTTGGGAGGAAGCGGCTTCACAAACGTGCTCAAGTCAAGCGATTCGGTCGCGGGTCTTTTCGGCCAATTGATAAAAAACCGGATGTTAAAATCGTAATTTTGCGTGTAAATTCGAATATTTGTTTTGGTTTTTTGCGCGACGATCGGGTGCAAAGTGATGACTTGTTTATTGCGTCCCGGGACATCGCGCATTTCAACGATTTGAACCGGAATCTGAATCGTCGTATACGGCTCAGGAAGCATGATTTCCGAAAGCGTACCGATCTCGAGGTTCATCACAATCTCAGCGTTCTTGGTCTGAGATCCCGCTCCTTGCTGCCACAATAGCAGCGATAAAATAAGAAGTCTTGATGAAAGTTTCTTCATTATTTTATCGTTTTCTAATATTAGCTAATATCATCGTACCTGCCTCTAAAGAGGCAAAGACCTCTTGACCCACATCCGTATCTTGTATGATCGAGCGGCCAATCTGGGACCGGGAGGGATCGATGATACTGGAAAGATCGCTGATCTCTCGTTTTGCGGCTTCCGCCAGGCTGCTCTCCCGGCTGATAAACACATTGATCCCGCGCGATTTGTCTAAAGAGAAAGCGTCGCCTTCGATTTTGATGGTCTCAGCCTGCGTGTATATTTTGTTGAATTTTATGAATATTCGCCCACGCCCGCGAATGACTTGTGCGACTCCCTCGATTTTTGCCAAATGCGGGATCATTTTGCCTTCCAGCTCAAAAGCTTCCGCCACATCAAAAGTGACGACGGATTGGTTGAAGACCTTCTGATGTTGTCTGAGGGAGAGGGTCGCCCAGGTGAATTGGGCATTTGTCAAGCTCGTCACTCCACCTTTGCCGCTTTCGTTGAGCAGCTCATTACTGGTTTTGGCCCGGATATATCTTGTGTAGTCAAATCCCCCAGGCGTCCGATTGCTTGCCACTCTGGGGAAAGATTTGGTGGACTTTTTTGTGGATGCTTTTTTCCCCTGGCTCTGTACTTTTTTCTCTAATTCATGGTATTTAATAACGAGCTCTTTGTATTTTTCAACAAGAATGCCACAGTTCACAGCAAGCGTGTCAAAATTACCCTTTGAATAGATAGCGCTCTTATTAGCTGATGCCGGTACAAAATTATAGGGCTGATTGCTGTCCTTGACAATCTCGGCTAAGACTTTTTGCTGTTCTTTGGCTTGAGGTTTGTCTTTTGTGAGCTTTTGGTGTAAGCGCTCAAAACTTTCGTCGTCATATGTCGTCACCGGTTCCTCGGAGCTGGCGCCCTCGGTTTGATATTCGTAATAGGCCGAGAGAAAACTAAACACAAAAAACAAGACGATGATTCCAACAACTCCGAGAAGAACCCCCTTCTTGTTGAGATTGTGAATATTCATTCTCGATAAATTCATTATTCAATACTCCTGTCTAATTTCCACAGATTGTCAATATTAACCATCGCCAATCCGATTCCATTCAAATTGTAGCTTGTCGTAATGAGTTCAGCCTGGTGCGGGGTGACATATTTTTCGTTGCCGCTTGGAACGTCTATCTGTATAATTTCATTGAAGGCAACAGTGATGAGACTGCCCCGGCGTTCGATTTTGTCGATAACGATATCTACGATTTTTAACCGCATTGTTTCTGACTGTATCAATTCTTTGAGAAGCCGGTTACTGCTTGAGCTTTCCGCTGTCAAAATCCGTCTCATGAGATCCTGCGTCGAGAGATCTTTTAATAAATCCCGGTTCTCTTTGTAATTGTCCCCGTTGATTTCCACAAGCAGCTTCATCCACACTTTGATAAAAAAGACGACTTGTTCATCCACTCTGGTACCGCTTTCTACGAGTGTGGCAATTTTGGGTACTCCGGCGTCAATGACATAAACTGATTTTTGCGTTTTTTGATTGTATAAGAAGAAGGCAAGGAGTCCGTTTATAAGAATCAGTAAAAAAAACGAGCTTTTTAAAAAATCTTCTTTCTTTTTGTTGCCTACAAAGGTCTTCCAAAGAAATCCTGAAATTTTGTCCTCGGCAATTTCTGGGTCGTTGTTTTGATTGCTTGGTTGTTTAATGGCATCTTCTTTAAACGAAATCATGATGTCCTCGCATTCTGATTAATTCTTACAGTTACCCAGAAAATCGTGATAAAGCCGTTCGTCCGAGTCGTGAAACGCCCCGGCCTAAGGACATGATCTTATTCGCTGTCAGCGCTGTTCCCACGCCAATTATCTGACTGACGCTGGCAAAACTATGCCGTGTAAACCATCCGGTCATCGCGGGTATTCGTAGAATGACAAAGAAAAAAGCAAAACTGAAAAGCGATAATTTCATGATTTGAAATCCTTGTCCCCCGACATCGATCCCACCTTTGTTTTCAACCCATAATTCGGCAAATGTTGCGCTGATCAGGCTGTTAAATATTTTGGTTGCGGCCATATAAATCACCGACCAGAAGCAGACCGCGATGAATCGATTCAACCAATTCAAAAAAGCGCCTCTGAAATTCGGAAAGAGCGTTAAGACGATCGCAAATGGGCCTAAAATCCATAAAAACGCCTGCGCCCAAAATTGCAGCATCTCGAAAAAAATCGTGGCCAGCGCCACAACAGCGACGCTCAACCAGAGAAGTGAGTAATAAAGAAAACCCCGAAATTGTAACCCGACTTCGTACCAACGCACTTCGTTTCCAGCGTGAGTTTTGAAGAGTTCGAGCACAACGCTGTAATAATTTGAAACCCCGTCGGTCTTAAACATTTTCGCGATTTCAATGATCAATGTGGCAATTTCAACGCTCCACCACTTGTATGACACCATCGCGAGGACGGCGATTCCGGTCCTGAAGAAAAATTCGGAATAATTTGCCCGGTTGTTGCGGAATGCGTCATAAATATAGACCAGAAGCAGTATGGTTATCGCAAACGGCAAGACTTTCCAAGCGAGATTCTGTATGATAGACAGCACAGCATAAGTTTGGGTATAAATATCTTGAATGGATTGGAACATGGTCAGCCCTCTTTATTTGAAGTTTTCTCGCTTCACGAATTCGGTGTCAAAAAATCCTAAATTGTGTTCAAGAGAGGAATGCCACTTGTAAAACTTTTCCAACTCGGCAATTTCCGCTTCAATTTCTCCTTTCAGAAGCAATTTACGGGTCATCTTTTGATTGCGATTTTGCAGCTTACTTGCCAGCTCTTGTTGATACTTCATCGCTTCGATATAACTCTCTTCGCTTTTGGTGAGCAGCATCAGTCTTTGCCCGGGGTCCAGTTTGAGAGCGGAGTCTTTCGCCACCTTTTTGAGCTGTTCCGCCTGCTCTGTTAACGCTTTGACCAGGTTTTCCGTCCCTTTGACCTGATACAGTTCCAGTAAGTTCGACTCAATACTGAGCTCTTTGACAACCGCGGCAACTTGTTCCGGCGGGATTCCTAATTCGGCTAACGTTTTGTCATCATTGAATAATGCGCGAATCAAGTTGGCGTCAACCAGACCAAGTCCATCGACCGCGCCCAAAAAGCCATCCCCGTAGCGGGTCATCTGACTTGCATTGTACATATCGGCATTGAGCTTTCCTGTGAGACTGCGGAAATAAAAGTCGGTTTGATCGCCGAACAGGATAAGCCGTTCCAGATCGTCAAGCCGGGTCAGGTCCATGCTGCTGATAAAATTAATATCCCGGCGTAAACTTTTTTCGTATTCGTTCAGGTTATTCAAGGTCGTAAACGTGCGTTCGATGCCTCGTGCAGCCCGGATCGTTTCGACCAAGTTTTGGCGGTGCGTTCGGAGGATGTCTCCTAATTTGGCGATAATAGCGGCGTCGGTAGGATTAAAAAACTGCGCTGACGTCGGTTGACTAAACGCGATCAAAATAAACCCCAAACATAAATAAGTGATCCGTCCCTTTTTCATCTCATTCCTCGATAAAATTCTTTTCAGCTAAGGCTGAAATCGCACTGATAATGGTGGGTTCGTGTCTGACTTGTTGATTACGTTTATCGACTTCGTCGGGTTGAGTCGTCCAGGTCCAATAGTCAAAACTGGAAAAGGGGATTTTGAAAATGATGGGTTCGCCTTCCCGGCAGAGTAAGATTTCGTGCTTTTTGAGATTGCGAAAGGCGCGTTGCTCTGCTTTCGTCATATCCAAGATTTTAACAGCTTTCTCCAGGTCCTCCCCTCCATGCGTAAGAAGGAATTTGCTAAAACTGTTTGTCAGAACGGAAGCCGCCAAATCATCTTGTCGTAAGTCCTCTATGTTTTGGGTTAACGCTGCCACAGCGCCATAATGCTTTCTGGATGTCCGTCC
>JBHHWX010000054.1:0-18601 GCA_046756745.1 bacterium
TGGCGGCCCGGGAATCCGGAGGAATCCCCTCGAGGTATTTATCCGACAAAAGTCCCTGGGACAGCGGCGAAAACACAATGCAGCCAATGCCCTCATCTTGGAGGACGCTGAGCAGCTCCTTTTCAATCCAGCGATCGAACAGGCTATAATTTGGCTGATGGATAAGGCACGGCGTACCGAGTTTACGGAGAATCTTGGCGGCCTGTCTGGTTTGCTCCGGATTGTATTGCGAGATTCCCACGTACAATGCCTTGCCAGTGCGCACGATATGATCGAGGGCGCCCAGGGTCTCCCCTAAAGGCGTCGCGGGGTCCGGGCGATGGTGATAAAAAATATCCACATACTCCAAACCCATACGTTTGAGGCTCTGATCCAAGCTGGCGATCAGATACTTACGCGATCCAAAATTACCATAGGGACCCGGCCACATATCCCACCCCGCTTTGGTAGAAATGACCAATTCGTCTCGATAAGGAACCAAGTCCTTTCGTAAAATGCGCCCAAAATTCTCTTCTGCTGATCCATATGGCGGGCCATAATTGTTGGCTAAATCGAAATGGGTGATGCCGAGATCAAACGCCCGATGGATCATTTTCCTGCCATTTTCAAAAATATCCACCCCGCCCCAATTATGCCATAAGCCGAGCGAAATTGCCGGGAGCTTCAAACCGCTTTTGCCGCAGCGATTATAGCGCATGGCGTCGTAACGAGACGTGGATGGTAGAATTGACAACGTCAGTCTCCTTGTTAAAAGACAAAATAATTGATGACAATAGGCAGGGTTGAGATTGCGTCCATCATAAAGCGGTGCTGGTCTCATGGCCCAAAAAATCTTCTGCACCTGCCACACAAGGTGGCAGGGGTTTCAAGACAACTACCCTGATTTAGCTTTTCATCTTATCCTCTTGCGAAATAAACCCGCAAGAGGGACACTCTCCGGGGCGCCGGTAACCCCTGCCAGCTTGCCTGGCAGGGGCAATAGACTGCCAAGCTAGTTAAAAAATGCTTTGTCATCACTCATTTCGGCTTTCGCGTTCAAGCACGTATTGCACCGCCAGGTCCGTCAGATTCCACAGTTGGATGTCTGTGGTTGTGGCATAACGCGCCGGCAGGAGTCTTGGTCCCAAAATCCGGTAGCTCCACAATTCATTGTGCTTAAGCCCGGACGCTTCGACCGCGGCGCGGGTCTGGTCTAAAAAAGCGCGCATCGTCTTGACGTACGAATCCAGTCCGGCGTCTTTGAGCCGGCCTTGGGAATCATAAGCTGCCAAAATTTGTTTGGCCAATCCTAAAAAAAGCAGGTTGACTTCCCGACCCCAAACAACCCGCGGCGAATGGTAAAGGTCACGCTTGAAGCTCTCCCAGACTTCGGGTGAGGCATAGACGTCGTTGGCGACAACCGGTCCCACACCCTCTAAAAACAAGCCGACCGGATAGGAAACAAAGATCGTTCTCAATCGCTTGAGGACGTCTTCACGTTTCATGTGCCCCTTCAGAATTTGTTCGGTCACATTCTCCAGAAATAACCAGGTCGCCACGTCAGTGTGGACGACCGGAATCGGCTGCCCTTTCTCATCAAGTGAAATCGCCAAAAAATCAAGATTCACATTATCAGCGCCCCTGTTCTCGATAATTTTTTGCCAGTAAAACCGCTCCTCTTCCGGAAGCCAACTCAATTTAGCGCGCACCCGTTGTTGAACCTCCTGGGGACTCAAGTGCACCTCGAAGCCCCGGACAGCGCCTCGCCAGGTTTTTACGGCTTCAAGCAAGGAAGCGGGGTGGCGAGCATATTCGAACAGCTTTGTTTCACGAAGCTCCGGATCGCGTTGTTGCAGATTCTCAATAGAAAAACCAAGCTCGCGCAGGGTGACAAAGATTTTTTCTATGGATTCCAAAGCCTTGGGAACCCAAATGGTATTAATATCCATTGCGTAACGGCCATTTGCATAACCCACTGCGCTGTCGCGCCAACTTCCTGCATGCCAGCGACCCGAAGCGAGCTTGCGGAAGCTGACCAAATTCTCGCTCACCGGGTTTTCAACATAAGCACGCGAGACTTTCGAAACATACACAAAATTACGCAGCAACAAACTCAGTTGTGACGTCTCATCGCCCGGCCTGATCGCGGATTGCAGGAACTCTCGCTTGCGATCATCAGAAATATCCGGACTCGCCAAATAACGTGCAGTCAGAACAGGCAGTTGGAAATCGTCATCAACCATGTTGTAGTTTTCCGTCGTTGCCTGTAAGTTTGCAAGTATTTTCTCTGTATCATCGAGAATTTTGTTGGCAGCGGCGACGTCGCCTCGAGTCTTTTGTTGAAAATAATCTGCGATCAATCTGTTATATCGCGCTGCATTCTCACGTATGGCCTGACCGCCGAGTCCCTCCTCATGGCTGACTTCGCCGTGAGGTAACAATTTCCGCAAAACGCTTGAAATCACGTGCTCGAGCATGGCAGGTTTTAATACCGGTTCGAGCATGAGCGCCGACATCATCATATCCCGCCCGAAATAGGTTCCATAGTTGGGAAGCCCGGCCATAAGTTTTTCCTGTGAGCTCAACAGCTCCATGCTTTTGACCTGACGCTGCAGTCGTTCCGATTTGGCGCGCTCATAAAACCGGAAGAAATCGTCGTTAAAAATATCGTCGCTCCGGAGAGGAGTCAGCGCCGGCGAATCGGTCCCTACTTTTATGAAAAGCTTGATCGGTTGTCTCTGCAGGGAACGGAGAGAGATTTTGTCGCCCGCGACCTCGAGAGCCGCCAGCTTGCTATTTACTTTGATCTCGAGCGACAGGTGATTTTCCCCATCAAACGTGGGCTGCTCCACCAGCACATGCGATGGCGATTGGCGCTTGGTGTGTGGAACCAGCCGCGAGCGCAGCTCCTGCGGGTTCTGCGCGTGCAGTAAGGCCAAGTGGCGCTCACGCACCTCTGCCGGCAAGCGTGCGAGGTTATCGATCAGCCCGGTGAGCTCTTGCATGATAAAGGGCTCCGAATCAAACGCTAGCGTGTGCCGCTTCAGATATTGAAAGTCCCGCTCCAAACGCATGGTACTCAGAACGAAAAGTCCCACATCCAACACCGACGTTTTGGATGACAATGTGTAGTGCACGTAACGTGTTTTGCCTGCAGAACTCATTTCAGCCCCTAGCGAATCCCACTCCAGTTTTGCCGGTCGGCCTGCTGCATCACGCGCTGTAAATGCGATGCTCTCATTAGCCGCATCCGCCCAAACATGCACCACGCGTCCGTCATTTTGGTTGATATATATCTGTAAGGTATTTGCTGCCGAGTCCCGGAAGAAGCGTGTTGTGTAACCGCGATAGGTGGAGGTGTCATCTAAGCCCACATGCGGGAACTCTAGAACCGGAGAAACTTCTTGTGCTTTTGCAACCGCCGTGATGCTCATAAAAAAGATACTTATGACTGTTAGCATGAGCAAACAGGTTTTTGCGGCATCTGTTAATTGCAGCCAACCCGAACTGTGCTGGATACTTTTGACCTCCATGATTCTATGGTTCATTTCTTTTGACCTCGGATTGTCCTCTATCGATTCTCATTAAGAGCGCAGCGAGTAATTTATCCGTGTGCAGCGCTTTGTTATGCCAACTACTCTGACCAAACTGCGTATTCATTGCCATTAGGGTCAGCAAAATGAAAACGGCGACCACCTGGGAATGAAAATATCGGTTTAACAACAGTGCCGCCAGAAGCCTCGATTTTTGATTGAGTCACTTCAAGATTGTTGCTGTAGAAAACAATTAAAGCACTTCCGTTTTTAGTGGAAACAGTTAGCTCAGACTTAAAGAAACCACCATCGATACCTTGATTGCTAAAACTGCAATAATCTGGACCATAGTCTACAAATGACCACCCAAACACCTCACCAAAAAACTTTTTAGCGGACTCAATGTTCTTGGCCGGAATTTCTAAGTAATTGATCTTGTTGTGTGCATTCATTTGATTATTCCTACTCAATTTTTCACTATGATTTTCTATAGTCGAACAAGCAGCCATTAGCACTGATAATAATATTGCAATGATTCGCATACTGCCTCCTATAGCATAACGAGCAGTTGAGGTTCAATTTTTTCATATCAACATATTCTTGATTAAAAGCACCTTACTTGCTTACAGCTAACCACTGTTTGGCGAGAGTTTACCCGGCCCATCTTCCAAAATCGATTCCATCTCAATTTCATCCCGTATTGGAATCCCATCGATTCCAAATCGCGGAATTTCCGGCTTCAATTTCCGGAATTTCTCGATTGCATTTCGGTGCACGGCCACCAGCTCAAAACCCCGCTTCTGATAAACATGTCACCAATCCCTGTTTTGCTCCATGCGCGATGGCAAGGTAGCCGGGAAGGTCGCCGGGATGATGAACCACTCCTCGACTCACCGCTATCTTCGATCCCCATCTTTCTTGGATGAAGCCCTGGATCCATCTTCTGTCTTCTTTTGCTATTTCCCTGATGTCGATTTTATTTTCGTGCTTTTTAATAATCACTTGAATAAAGCGTTCGGCTGATATGCCATTACCTCAAACTTATCAACACACTCTCGTGCGGGTTCAACGACAGCTCAGTTAAAACCACCCGATCCGGTTCCATGAATCGAGATGAAAGCAACTGTTTTCCCGAATCACCAAGAGAGGATAAATCCAAAGCGACCTCGCTGCTTTGGAAATTGATAACCACTAACACACGTTGGCCCTCTGCACTTCGTACATAAGCCATGACGTCATCGGGTACTTCATCGACAAAAGCGAAATCTCCACGAAACAAAGCCGGCATTTCCCGTCGCAGCTCGAGTAAAGCTTTGTAGAAATTGAGCGTCGAGACCGGGTCGTGTTGCTGGGCCGCGGCATTGACTTCTCGATAGTTTTTGGCGACCGGCAGCCAGGTTTCTACTCCCGGTAGTGAAAAGCCCGCGTTTGGCGAGGCATCCCATTGCATCGGGGTGCGTTCCGGGTCGCGGCCCAAATTGAGGCCGGGCTTGTTGATTCCCCACGGATCTTGTCTGCGGTCAAGTGGAACATCGACATCTTCCATACCCAGCTCGTCGCCATAGTACATCGTTGGAATTCCCCGGACCGTCAATAGCAGCATGGCGACAGAGCGGTGATTCTCCGGCCCGAATCGAGTCGCCAGGCGATGTATATCATGGCTGCCAAACACGAAATTAGGGAGTGCTCCTTTGGGAACGGCTTCATAATAGGCCGAGATGAATTGCTTCATCTCTGCCGCGTTCCAGGGCAGCATGGTACTCATAAAGTTAAAGGGGATCTGAAATTCATCTAGCTTCTCACCGTAATACTTAACCAATTCCGGCAATTCGAACAACCAGGTTTCTCCGATCATAACGCGTTCACCGGCATAACTGTCAAACAGGCTGCGAAACTGACGCAGCATCGCGTGGATGTCCGGTTGATTCATGCTATAAAGCGGCTCCAGCCTAAAGCCAAACGGTTTGAGGGGGCTATCCTGTTTTATGACCGGATTATCCGGAAAGTCAGCATGTTTTAGACAACACATGACGGCGTCCATCCGGAAGCCGTCCACGCCCTTATCCAGCCAAAAGCGCAGCACATCGTGCATCGCCTCGATCACTTTCGGGTTTCGCCAGTTGAGATCAGGTTGCTCTTTTAAGAAGGAATGCAGGTAGTATTGCTGCGACCTCTCATCCCATTCCCAGGCCGAACCTCCGAAAATCGCGTCCCAATTGTTCGGAGGACTGCCGTCGGGTTTGGCGTCGCGCCAAATATACCAGTCGCGTTTAGGGTTGTCGCGCCCAGAGCGCGACTCGATAAACCAGGGGTGCTGATCGGAGGAGTGATTGGGAACATAGTCCAACACAACGCGAAGGTTGCGTTCATGGGCAGCCGCTAAAAGCCGGTCAAAGGTTGCCATATCGCCAAACATTGGATGAACGTCTTTATAGTCAGAGACATCGTAACCAAAGTCTACCATTGGGGAGGAAAAAATCGGTGAAATCCAGAGTGCGTCAACGCCTAATTCTGACAAATAATCGAGCCGGCTGAGAATACCCTGCAGGTCGCCGATGCCGTCGCCATTACTGTCCATAAAACTGCGTGGGTAAATCTGGTAAAAAACACCGTGTTTCCACCAGATGAATTTTCCTGAGTCAGAGTTCACGTCGGTTTTCGTCTCCGAATTCTATGGGATTGTTAAAATCGCACATCGTAGATCGCATATCGTAAGTCGACTAATTTCGAGTCCGGAATCTGATAAACGATAGATGATTGACGATCTACAGTCAACGTTTTTCTCTTTTCAGTTTTTTCTCTGCGAACTTTGCGTTCTCTGCGTTAAAATGCCTGACGTTATTTGAGGCGTCAGTCACCTTTGTCGGCGCCGTCCGCGAAAAAGCTTAGATTCTTCAAATGCTCAATACTTGCTGAAATACTCTCAATTGGATCGTCCGGACGATCGTGCTCAACGAAAAAGTGGTCAAGGCCGGCTTGCTCTGATTTCGCAAAAATGCCGGCAAAATCGATAACACCCTTTCCCACGGAGGTCATATCTCCTGAGGAGGTCATGTCTTTCACATGGCAGAGCTTAAAACGGCCGGGATAGTTGGCAAAGTAGGTGAGAGGGTCCCTGCCGGCTTTGCGGATCCAAAACAAATCGATTTCCATATCAAGCAGCTCGGGGTCGGTTTCATTCAACAGAATATCGTACGGAACCTGTCCCTCTTTGGTCTCAAACTCAAACGCGTGGTTGTGGTAGGCAAACCGCAACCCGGCCTTTTTGCACGCTTCCCCAACCGTGTTGAAGAAATCTGCCAGGGCTTTGTAGCCTTCTGTGTTACGTTGATTCTCCGGAAGCCAAGGACAGATAATATATTTGTGGCCAATTGTAGCAGAGGTTTCGATAACCTCATCCAGATTTTCTTGCAGCGTTTCAAGTCCAATATGTGCGGCCGGCGCCGAGAGTCCAAGACCGTCCAGCAGTTTCCTCACCTCGGATGGTTTGCGCTCGTAGTATCCGGCAAACTCCACCTCTTTGTAACCAAGCTGCGCGACTTGTGCGATTGTTCCTTCGAAGTCGTCTTTCATGAGGCTGCGTACGGTGTAAAGCTGCAACCCTATGCTCTTCAGTTTTTTGCTCCCTGAGCTCTTGGAAGTTGTTTGGGAAGACCCGGTTTGTTTACAGGCAAACTCAACTAAAGAAATGCCGCTGAGAGCAAGTCCAGCGGAAAATCTCAAAAAATCTCTACGTTCCATAATCTCCCTCGCTTTGATTCAGTGGAAATCCCAAAACAAACGTAACCGACAAGTTTTTTATCTCCAGCGGATAGAAAAACCCAACGGATTTTTTATGCTGAGAAACCCTCGGCGAGACGCCTTCGGGAAGTTATTTAGACTTTTCCGACCGGATTTTTAGAAATCTGTTATGGCGTCGCTCTGTGCATTTACAGATTTCTTCTCCCCGACAAAAGGTCTTTGGATTTGGGATTTTGTAGCTGCCCCTCGCTTTGTTTAATATAAAGTATGAAGTCCAAAAAGCAAGCAAATAGTCACAATCTCGACATCTTTCTTAAAGCGCCGAATCTTGTAATAGCACCAAGACGCCTGCCATACTTTTAGAAAACGCTCGATTTTCATAACACACACGTCTCGTCTGCGAGAGCGTTTTGAGAAGAGGCCACACAAATGCTGCATATCTCCAGTCAAGGCAACGGCCGACGAAGCAATCTGCCGAAGCAGGGCAGAGAGATTGCTTCGCTGAGAAGCGCTCGCAAAGACGTCTATTCACTTTTAGGATTTACTTGATTTTGTTTTTCATCATAAGCATATTCAGGATTCAATCCATTTTGTCGTTCGTCATTTTGTTTTTAAGAATGTATGGACCTATCTATTATTATTCCTGTACTCGAAGAAAGTAAGAAAATTGCTCGCGATATTGAAGCAGCGTCGGAGTTTCTCATGAGCAATCGTTTAAAGGGGGAGATCATTATTGTCGATGATGGCAGTCGTGATAAGACGTGTGAGGTCGCTGAAGCGCTCAAAGTCCCCACGGAAATTACACTGAGGGTCATTCGTCTCGATCAGCATCGAGGGAAAGGATGTGCGGTCCGCACCGGTATGAAACTATCTCAGGGTCACTATGCGATGTTTGCGGACAGCGGTTGTTGTGTACCTTATAATAACGTTTTGAACGCGTTGACCCTGCTGAAAAACGACAACTGTGATATCGCGCACGGGTCGAGGAAACTCGAGCACAGTCGGATTCATGTGCCCCAGGTTTGGTACCGCAGAATTTATTCAATGCTTTTCCGGTGGCTTATCATCGTCGTCATGAAAGTCCCATCGGAATTGACAGACACGCAGTGTGGTTTTAAAATCTACCGGGGCGATTTAGCGAGAAAGTTGTATGGCGAGTGTGTCACGGATGGTTTTATGTTTGATGTCGAGATCCTCTTACGAGCCCGCAGGCGGCGCTATCACATCAAAGAATTTCCCGTCGAGTGGTCCGCCGACCGCGATAGCCGGTTGGCTCAAACGCTGAGTCTCAAAGGTCTGTTTACCGAGCTCATGAATATCAAGCAAGCGCTCGGGAAATCATCCAAAGAAGCATCAATGAACCCATGCCGGTAAAGCAGCAGTCGAGATCTCAAATAAAGGCACCACCACAAAATAGGTCAAAAGTGTGACCAGGATAACCCCAATTAAATTAAGCAGAATTCCGGTTCTGGCCATCTGCGATATCGAGACATAGCCGGAAGCAAAAATAATGGCGTTTGGCGGTGTTGCAACCGGGAGCATAAATGCGCATGAGGCGGAGATTGTCGCCGGAATCATCAAGAGAAGCGGATGAGCTCCGATGCCTGTTGCCGTGCTGGCAAGTATCGGCATGAAAAGACTGGTTGTGGCAACGTTAGACGTTAGCTCAGTCATGAAAGTCATTGTTGTACAGGTTGACAAGATCATGATTGGTATCGGGACAGATCCCAACAAAGACAACTGCGCGCCGAACCACTCGGCTAAACCGCTGCTCTTGAAACCGCCGGCAAGTGCAATACCCCCGCCAAAGAGAATCAAAATGCCCCATGGAATTTTCACGGCGGATTCCCAATCGAGAAGGAATTGTCCTTTCTTCAGGTTAACGGGAATGCAGAACAATATGATGGCAGCCAGCATGGCAACCGTACCATCGTGCAGAAAATCAGAGGCGCCGAGCATGGAAGACCATCCCTTCAATGTGACCGCTCCGATGGTCACGTCTTTTCTGGTTATCCAGGCAAGCGCGGTCGCTGAGAACACAACAGCCACGAGCTTTTCCTGCATCAACATCGGCCCAAGCTTATTCAGCTCCTCACGAATCATTTGCCGGCCACCCGGAGAGCTTTCGCTGCTTATCCTGAACACTATCCTAGTCAGGACAATCCAGCATAACGGCAAGAACAAGAGGAGTAAAAGAGAGCCGGCCATAAACCAGGTGAAGAAACTAATTTCAGGCGCTTCGGGATAAAGTTTTGAAAAAGCGCTGACGAAAACGATGTTTGGCGGCGTGCCGACGAGTGTTGCGATGCCGCCTATGCTGGCCGCATAAGCGATGCCGAGCATAAGGGAGGTTCTGAAATTCAAAATGGATTTATCACGACCCAAGCCATCGCCCTCCCGGCCCTCCATTAAGTGAAGAATGACTGCCAGACCAATCGGATACAGCATCATGGTTGTCGCGGTGTTTGAGATCCACATGGATAAGAAAGCCGTTGCCACCATAAAACCGAGAATGATACGGCGAGGGCTCGAACCGATGACCCAGATAAGATAAAGCGCGATGCGGCGGTGCAGTCCCCATTTTTGCATGGCGATTGCGATAAAAAATCCTCCCATAAAAAGAAAGACGTTGCTGTTGGCGTAACTCACCGCCACGTCCCCAAATCCAATCACCCCCAAGAATGGAAATAAGATAAGAGGAAGCAGGGCCGTCACGGGAATGGGGATGGATTCTGTCATCCAAAGAATTGCCATGAGCGCGGCAATAGCAAAAACGCGCCAACCCTCGACGGTCAAGCCGCTAGGCGCCGGTATGAGCAGCAAGATGATAAACAGCGGCAAAGCGATAACCAAACCGATTATCTGACGCTTGGAATAGCTTTCGGATTTGTTTTGCATAGCTCCGTTCTGTTTTGAATGAATAGGCCGGGCTGTGAGTTCGGAGTTCAGCCTTTAGGCTGTCATACCTGCAATGCACAAAACACGCTAAAGCGTGAACTCCAAACATTCAATCCCTACAAACTTTTTGAAATGAAGCACTAAGGTTAGTTTTTGACGCTTGCGGGGGCTTGAAGTTTCATAAAGAAGGATCAAAACCCTGAGTAGCTTCCTTCAAGTTTAGCAGCGGCCTCTTTATCAACCAGGACGGTCGCAAATTGATGGAGCTGTACAATGGTCGCCGGGTGTTTTGCCATGACAGGACCCTCGACAGTCGCTTTTATGGCATCCGCTTTTGCAGCGCCGCTGGCCATTAAGAGAAGTTCATGCGCCTGCATGATGGTACCGACTCCCATGGTAATGGCATATTGGGGTACCTCATCTTTATTTTCAAAAAAACGGGCATTGTCTTCGCAGGTTTGTTCGCTGAGGGTTTTTATCCGAGTTCTGGACCCCAGGGAGGAGCCGGGCTCATTAAAAGCGATATGACCGTTTGCGCCAATTCCCAAAATTTGTAAGTCAATACCGCCACACTCGTCAATTTTCTCCTCATACCAGTGACAAAATTCATCAATATTTTCTGCCATTCCCATAGGAATATGAACATGTCGTGGATCCACATTGATATGCTTAAACAAATTCTCCCACATAAAATAATGGTAGCTTTGCTCATGAGAGGGCGGCAGGCCGACATACTCGTCCAGGTTAAATGTAATGACTTTCGAAAAGTCTAACCCCTCTTTTTTGTGCAATCGAATCAACTCTTGATACATCCCCAAGGGCGTACTTCCCGTTGCAAATCCAAGAACACAATCGGGTTTTCTACGGACCAGACTTGCGAGTAGTTTTGCCGCCTCCTGGCTCATTTCTTCAAAATTGTCTTTTATAACGACTAACATCTAATCCTCCGGGTATCCTTCTTTTTCCAGCCAGTAAAGTAAATAGGGAACATTATAAGCATGCGTCCAACCGAACACTCTCGAGCCGCCATTAAGCGTCCAGTTTGGACGCCTGTCCGGCCTTTGCTCATTGGGGGGCATGTGATCCACACTTTCAAGCGCGTGAAAAAGTTCAAGTTGGGTATGCGATCCATCAAAGAGGTTCGGGTCAGGAAGTTTGTCTGTCTTCAATACTTCCGCTCTTTTAACGGCTTCCCGGTACAGGCTTGGTTCTCCCGATAATTTATATCCAAGCAGCAAACTGTGGATGGTCGATAAAAACGACTCCATTCCGTGGTTTCGGGGTGGGACGTCGCGCAGCCATCGAGCGTGACGCACAAGAGCCGAACGAATTCTCTGTTCACCTGTCAACTGTAGATATTTTCTCAGCCCGTGCGAGACATAGACTTGTGCATATCCGTATCGATCGAGCACCAAGCTTCCCCCCTGCGGCTGCTGCAGGCGCAACATTGTGTTCACCCGGTCTTTTAGCTCGTTAAAATAGCGCTCGTCCTTGGTCGCATCATATATCTCCGCCAGATTCCAAACAGACAGGTAAAGGCGTCTCCCCCTTAGATCATGCTCACCCCAAATGTGCTTCAGGTAGGTCTCAGCGGTTAGTTTGGCGACTTCCAGTCCACGGTGATATCCACTCAGATAGTAAGAAGCGACCCAGCCCATGGTCCAGACATGGGCGCTGTATAACGTCCCCCAGTGCTGTCTGCCCTCGCGAGCGCCCATTCCGAGATAGGGGTTGCCCTGCGGCTGTGCTTTTACTTTCCAGTAATCGAGCGCGTAGTTAGAATCCCCGATATATTCCGGATCCGCCGGCCAGTGAATATTATCGACGTCCATACTATGGCGGCTGGCCGCTTCAGACGAGAGATAAATTTCTCTATCCCCGGTTCGCATAAAGTGTAGCCACCTCATGTAATCCTGACCGGGCTCGTTATTATTCCAGAAAAACCAGTCCATGCGAAAAAAGTATGTTTTCCTATCGCCATAGTCAAACATACCGTACCACGGCTCCCAGTTCTGATTGAAAAGCATCCACTTGAATTTGTAGTCCATTCCCCGCTCAAATTCAGGAAATTTCTCCGAATGCGGTGCAAATGAACCATAAACTTCACTTTTCGCATACCACTCGGGCTGTGCATGGGCGATTGGCGGATCGAGGAAGTAGCGCATTTTGTTCTCGATATCAGTACGGCTCTCACCAGCTTTGTGAAAATTGTAAACCAGCTCCGTTGTTTTTGTTAATCCCTGAGCAAAATTATCGACCATTCCACCGTCCTTCTTACTGGAATGCCGGACAAAACTCATCGGTTCCGCGACCGGAGACCATGAAAAAGCGGTCACTTCTTTTTCCGCGATATTCAGATTAATTTCCTTTGGGTATTCTTCGAAAAAATGCCTCATACCAACGCTGATTCCCCAGCGCTGGTCAGAAATATCCAGCCAGCCGTCGGCTTTGGAGGACTCAATCAAGGTTTCAGAATCAGAGGCAATCCTGGCAAAAAAACCATCAATTCTTTTTTCCGGCGTAGAATTCGGGACGGGCGGCGTGTGGGTAGGTTTTGGGCCGAACTGAAGTAGGGATAGCTCTTTTTGCGATGATACCGTGGTTTCAAAAAACTTTCTCGCCCCCGGTTTCCACCATTTTCCCTCTCGATAAGCCGTGCTATAATTCAGTTCACCTGACAAATGATAGTTGAGAGAGAGACCGGCTGCCGCGATTCTGTCATTAGGTTGAGTCCAGCCCGGATCTCCAACCAAAGTCTCCTCATCAACGATGTTTTCCGACCCAATGGCAATGAGAGCGTGGTCACCTTCAAAAGCTTTGTGCTTGTCAGGTTCCCCTGTATAGGTCAGTGTGTGTAAAACGCGAATATAAGATTTGCCGGCATAGGTATGAACCCGCATGACAAAGGGGGAAGGATTGTTATCGTTACGAGAGTATTGATATTCACCCTCTGCTCTGATGATCATGTGTAGGGGTCCCGAACCCTTCTCAACCCAATTCCTTGTAATCACCGCCTTCGATTTGTCGAGTCCAATATCGTCGAGAATATCGAGGAATGAACCCCGTCCTTCGGGTCCTTCAGCGATGACGTCATTTTCATCAAATCCATCTCCGGCCAGATCCAGTTCCACTTTATCTAAAAAGCCATTGCCGCCCTTGTCTATTCGGAAACGCAGCGGTCCGGTTGAAATGGTAATGTAACCCCTTGCTCGCATGTTATTGTTGATAGCAATTCTTTCTCTTGGAATTGGGGCGCGAACAACGTTGGGTCCGTATTCCAGGAAATACCGATCCGAATTCTCACAGAAAAAGAACACCCAAATCCACTTAATACTCTCATCAGCCGGCCTCCAGGTGGTCACCTCGGTGATCTGGGAAGGGATCTCCTGTCCCATTGTATTCAACACGCGAACGTGGTCTGGCGAATACAAAACACCCTTAGGGAAGGGAATCCCTAGGGTCAAAGGCGCTCCCGGTAAGGGTTGCTCAACCTTAAGGTCTATCCGTGATTGCGCCGACGTACATTCAATAAATGCAATAAAAGGGATTAATGCAACTATCAGAGTCATTTTTTTCATGTCGGGAATATCCTACGTTAGATGTCGTCTCTCGCTCGCTCAAACAAACCCGTCACTTCTATAGTATTGCGGGTGAACTTTTGCATTTTTTTGCAAAAGTTTGATCAGATTTCAGATGAAGTTTCCGAGGTTCGGGTACTTATACCGTATACATGGTGTTGACTGTGGCTGCGCCGCGCTAGGCTTTATGAGCATCGTAATAGAGAGCAGCCGCTCCCAATATTGCTATGTGATCCAGCTCTGAGACTTCGATCCTCAGATTTTTGATCGAATTCGAATAGGCGAATGATTGTAAACACTCCCACATAGATTTCTCAAAAAACCGGAGTGCCTTTCGAACGGACCCACCCAATATAATGATCTCGGGGTCGTAAGCATAAAGAATGGTCTTCATGCCATTTCCCAGATGGCGTCCGTACTCTACCCACATTTTCAAAGCTTCTTCATCATCTCGCACTGCTCGTTGAAAAACCTCCTCGGCTGTTTTCTTAAAGTTCCTGGTGAAGAATTGACCGCAGCAGTAGTGCTCATAAATACTGTCCAGATAAGGGATCATACCGAACTCCCCAGCGCCACAATTCACGCCAGCATATAATTTGTTGTCGATGATGATTCCCCCAGCGAAACCCGTTCCCAAAATAAGTCCAATCACTGATTGATATCCGGCCCCTTTTCCAAAATATTTTTCACCCAGCGCAAAGCAATTGGCGTCATTATTTACAAACGTAGGGGTAGAATACCTTTCTTCCATTATGGACTTAATGGGCACTTTCTTCCAGGATGGTATATTTTGCACATCATAAACGATACCGTTAATATCCACCACGCTGGGAACCCCTATACCAATACCGTCAAGATTTTTAGGCTTTATCTTGTCTATTAAACCGCAGAGTTGATTCAGAACCTCATCTACCGACCCCTGTGAGTCAATTTCTATCGAGGACACCTTTTCGAGCTGTTGGTTGCGAACCACTCCTGCGCGAGCGTTGGTCCCGCCTAAATCTACCCCAATTATATTCTTCTCCTTCATAATTTCAAAATTCCCGAAAGGTCCTTTAGATTACTGTTGCATTTTAGTTACGTGTGGCGAATGCTTAAATACAATGAATTGCTTCTGCCGTGGCAATGTCTTTCGTGTAAAGTGGCGTTCGTTATTCTCGAGCCGTAAAACATTCTTCTTGCCATTAAGCCAAGGGGCCATTGGACCTAGGTTTTTGGGGCGATCCGGGGATGACTCAAGCTCAGGTATTTGATAATGCATTGGAATAATAACTTTTGGATTGAGCGCGGATAAAATCGATTGAATCTCGACTTCGTTCAAAATATGATAAAGTGCATCGATGGGGATCATGAGAATATCCACCCGGCCTACCTTTTCAATTGCCTCATTACTGAGCGGCCCATTGTCTTGGGAGATTAAACGGCCGGCAGTACTGGCCGAGGGGCTCTTCTTTTGGATGCCGCCAACTGCCGGGACGGAACTAACGAGTTCGGTGTTTATGGCGGAGATCAGCAGTGATAGAACCAGGGCCACGACTCTTAGAAAGTGAAAGCGCTTATTCATAGAAACTTCCTACCTGATATTCTCCCTTGGGGACGCATTTATATTGCAAGCACTGTAACAAGTAAATACAGTGTTTTTCTGATAACATCAAATCTCGACGCTGGCTTCCTTTTTCCCAAATTCAATGGTGACATTCTTAATCAGAGGCTGAGCCCAGATACCGATGCTCAGAATATACCCCATGGTCAAAAATAGGAACAGCATGCCATTTCTCAAACCAAAAAAATCTCCGAGTCCGCCAACAATCAGCGGCACGACGGCGCCACCAATGATAGCGGTGACCAGGATTCCTGAAAAACTGCCGTGGTGCTCCTCGACCGAATTGAGCGCCAAGGAAAAGATAACCGGGTACATGACAGAAGAAAAAAAGCCAACCAGAGGGAAGGCAATTAATGCAACCGGCCCGGACATAAACAGGGCCGCGGTTAAACTCATAGTCGCCGCAATTGTGAATAGAACCAGCACTTTTTTGCTGTCGAGTAATTTCAACAACACGATACCCGCGACGCCGCCAATGGTCATAAGCCCCCAGAACCAGGCGACCGTTTGAGCGCCGGTTGTTTGCGGATCATAGCCATGGTATTTGTTCAGGAATTCTGAGATCCAGTTTGCCACACCCTGCTCAAGTCCTACATATGAGAATATTCCCAGGAAAAACAAAACAACAGTTGGGTTCTTAAGCAATTCCAGGTGAGTTTTTAAAGCGCCTACCTGTTCTTCGGCTTTGCGTTCCACTTCGGGAATTCTTGAAATAAAGATGATACCTACCATAAGGACAGAAATAACAGCAAAAAGCCAATAAAGAGATATCCAGGGTATGTTTTCAGGAACGAACTTTGATAGGGTCGCGATCAATATATTCGAATCAGTGGATACCTCCTGAAGGTTCAGCACGAGATAGGAATAGACCAGAGGACTGATGAATGAAGCAGAGCCAAAAATCAATTGCGCCAAAGTGGCATTGAAAGCGAAGTGCTCCTCCCCGCCAGCCTCCCGCAACAAAGGATTGATGGCCACTTGCAGCATCGCCATTCCGGAGCCGATGAGAAACAGGGAGAAAACAACGGTCAGATAATTAGGGAACAAAGCCAAGCTCAATGAGCCCAAAAAGGCCACGACAAAGGCAGCCAGCATGACAGGCTTTTCCTGGAATTTCTCAATGAGCAATCCCGCAGGAATCGACATGACGCCGTATGCAATAAAAAACGCAAATGGCAGAACCGCGACAAGCGTTAAACTCAACTCAAAATCATCGATAATCTCCGGTACCAGAGGGCCAATGATATTCGTGAGGAATGAGATAACAAAAAAAGTGAGAAAAATGAGACCGACAACATAATAGCTTCTTCGAATGGGTTTACCCTCCTTTTAAACGTCAAACGTGAGACGTGAGATGTGAAATGTATTCTCGGTCCAGGATTGGTCTTGTTTTTACTTTTTATTTTTTACTAACATTTTTCAGTTCATTAAGCGAAAGCGGGTGCAGCAAATAAAGAAAAATAACTCTCTAATCAAAATTTCAGCGTAAATAAGAAACAAAATCGAGAATGAAATCATCTCATCGTCGCTGTTTTATAGTAACTTAAGTCAGTGTGGCGAAGTGAGAAATATTAGTTTTTCACTTAGTCTCGCTCCCAAACTCCAGAGACTGTGTGAAGACAGAGTTTCCTCGCTTCCTCGCATCTCGTTCCCAAACTGAGTTTAGGAACGAGTGGGAACGAGGGGGAATCTCGTTCTTCACGAGGGGAACGAGGGGGCGCCACGTCCGAGTTTTCATACAGCCTGTCTGCATTGTAAAGTATTTTGTAAAACTTGTAAGACAAGCTTATTTTCGGTCGGGTTTGGTCTTATTTTTTACATTTGACGTCTGCCGTTTCACGTTTGACATCACTTCAACATTGGGAACAGCCGTTTGATTTCTTCATCACTCGGCTGCTTACCGTACTCACAAATTTCGAATGCCTCCGCATATTTTACATCTCTGGCTTTTTCAGCGCCATACCACTTTTCAAGGGATCTCCGCAATTCGGGCGTAATTTTTGAGAACCGAGCCCATTGTTCCCTCAACCATGTCTTCCGCTCGGCTGCATCCTCCGGAACTTCGTTCACCCCGCCCCAGGTCCAGGGTATCCATTCGTAGAACTGGGAAACGTGTGCGTCCAGGCCGTTCATTTTTTTATCGATGGTTTTGTCGATAGCAACTGCGATGTCAGGTCGAAATGGATTTGGCCGCTGGAAACCATCGCTCAGGTAGAGAAAAACCGGGTTTTTCTTCAATGGTGGTGTATCCGGCGTGACGTTCGGTACGATGACCAAATAGGCTGCATCCTGGACCAGCTCGCCGGTATAACGGTGGTCCGGGTGGTAATCATTCGGACGCGGTGAAAGCACGATGTCGGCATTCCAGTTACGGATCTGCCTGATGATCTGGTGCCGTACTTCCAGGCTGGGTACGAGCTCAGCATCGTGATTATCCAAAGTAACATATTCATCGATACCGAGACGGCGGCCGGATTCCTGGGCCTCGGCGCGTCTGCGCTTGGCGAGCGCGCCGCCGCCCTCTGTTTGATGTCCGGCGTCGCCATTGGTGACCGCGACAAATTTTACCGCATGCCCCATTTCCGCAAACAGCGCTGCAGTACCACCGAACTTGACATCGCAGTCGTCCGGGTGTGCCCCAATCACAATGACTCGAATCTTTCCATCATCCGAATTTCCAGAACGTTGTGCGAATGCTATAATCGTGCTGCAAAGTATTATTATGACAATTACTAATCGTTTCATTTACCCTCTCCTTTAGCTGCAATGCTGAAGCATCGCACTCCGGGTCAATCAGTGAAAATTCGAGGCTGAAAAATTATTTTTCGTTGCGGCTTCTCCACGCTACGCTCTCTGTGACTCTGGGGCATGAATGAGAAATTATCGCCGGCCACTGCCAATTCCATCGGGCGCGCCTTTATAATAGCGAAATCCTTCCATGGGTTTGCCGCCTCTCATGGGAATTTTTTTCATCCTCGCCAGAAACGCCTTGCGATCTTCCGGTTTCAGATCATCCGGGCTGGGACCTGCATAGTGGTACCACGCAGCACTCATCTGGCTGATATGCTGCGAGCGCGCCTTTATTTTTTTCTCTTCGTGTCCCGTGATATCAACCCAGGTGTTCATATCTTTTTCAACACCGCCATAAAACATATATTCCGGGATGGCATGGGCTTCAAGGCCTTCGTGGATAATTTGTGCGGGAAAAATCAGACGCCACTCAGCGGCGCGGGCAGCATCCACCGATAGATAGGAGGCCGCGCGGTGAT
>JBHHWX010000055.1:0-18511 GCA_046756745.1 bacterium
TATATATATATTTATACTTTACTCCAACAGATCTTGTGAATAATCCAGGTTAGCCAGGATAGTTAATAAAGGTAGATATTTCTGTAAAAATCAACGAAAAAAATTCATCATTTTCCCTAATGCACCAGCCGTGAACGCTCTTTCGCGGTCACCATCTCATCTGCCCGGCTTTTCCCGATTTTGATCATTCTCTGCATGATTTCAGGCTGAAAATCGAGACCGTCGGTCGGCAGTTCTTCTCCGGGCCGTATGATATGCAGATTCACGACCCGTTTGCCTTTAAATGGATTCGGTATTTCATCCGCTGCAAAAAGTTCGTCGATCTCTTTTCCTTCCAGGCCGAATTTTTCCCGAAGCCGTTTTTTCAAGCAATCGACATAGACGATGCCTTCATTGTAAAGTTGAGCGATTTGAGCGTCGTTGAGTACAATTTCTTCGGTAAACAAGCTAATGGTTCGCAAGAGGATTTTCGGAATTCTATTATAGCGTTTCTCGACCGGTTCGTGCTTTTCCGGTGACAGGATGATCGCATAGATATCGGTTGCGCCATTATCGATAGCAATTTTGAGCGGCGCGATTTCACGGACTCCGCCGTCAACATATTGTCTCAAGGGGCCTCCGTTGTTCATCACTTCCACAGGCTTCATCAATACCGGTTGATTGGCTGACGCCAGAACCGCCTTGAGCAACTGCTCCCGGTTCCGGAGCGGTGTGACAGCGACGTCCCCGTTTGTTTTCGTCGCCGGCCCGCTCTGGAAATACACGACCCGCCCGGTTTGAAGATTGACGGTGGTCAAAAACATCTGTTTATTCGAATTGAGAATGATTCGGCATCTGTCTTCGTCAAGCTCTTTTTGAATTCTTTTCCACCCAGGTTTGACGTCAAAAACAGAGTCGCGAAATAGGAAAGCAAACGGGAGCCAGCGTTTTCGAAACAGATCTTTCGTCGTCAAAGATGAAAAAGTTTCGTTCAAATCTGAGATCTCATTGGTCACGATAAGCGGCGCGATAAGCGCACCGACGCTGGTTCCCGATATAATATCAAAATCGAGTTTCAGATCTTTGATGAGATGTGTTACGGCCCCTACGGCAAAAGCGCCTTTGGAACCTCCTCCACTTATGACCAATGCGTTTTTTGTTTTGTTCATGCCGTACCTCCAATTCATCCCATCGTTAGAGAAATTGAGAATGACAATCTTGCGCTGTTGTGCTGTAATGATAATACAATGTAACGGCTGTGATGACTGTTTGTTGCTGAAACAATCTGGGGTAACCAATCTCAGGGGATATCAAAGAATTGGCCTACTCCTTTCGAATAATCTTTTAATGCTCACTTTCCAACTGCTGCTGCACTCTTTCAATTTCTTTGATGATTGGTTGATAAGTTCTTCTAACCGCACGTTTGTTTATCCAGAGTATGCCTGCATACAAAACTGCACAAAAAACCAGATAGACTATTTTATAAATGAGTGGAATCGGCAATATCTCGTTGACGATAATATTTGCCCATCCATATTCCACCGGGTCGCCTAAGCCCAAAACTAATATTGCGTGCGCAACAAGAGGTGGCAGCAGATACCAGTATAATACAGTATCTATTAACCTGGCTTGTTGAAGTATATATGCTTTCTGATTTGCAAGCTGCTCGCGGAAGGACAAAGCCGGATCTATAGAGAGCTTATGTTTTTTGACATCCCTTAGTTTAAAAATTAAATAACCAAACCATATCATGCTCAAAATACTCCCGACTTTGCTTACTACGAAAGGAATTTCATAAGCGAAATATCCAAAAAGAGGAATCATTAATAACGCAGTGGTAATCTCTGCTATATCTCTTTTACGAATAGTTCTTTCGATACTGTCCATCTTGCTTTTTAAATCAATTAGCAGTCTGGATAAATCGAACTTAATTTTTTCTGCCTGTGAAGAGTTTTTCCAAATTTCTTTTAGTGCTTGTTCCAACATTTTATTTTACCTTAGTTTATGAGTGATGCAATCAAACAATATTTTTTTTATTCTCTTCATTTTTACAGCGATATGGTTTTCGGTCAAACCAGTGATCACTGCTATTTCCTTATAAGGCAATTCATCCAGGTATAAAATGACAATAGACTGATCACTTTCATTCAATGAAGAAATGCAGTCGTGGAGGGCTTTATATTTTTCCTGCTGACTTTTATCCGGAGTGATTTCTGCAGGGACAAATTGTATGGATTCTAATCGGTCCGTCTTGATGTTACTCCTTTCAAACTGCATTTTGGAACGATAGCATACGTTTAGTGCAATTTTATAAATCCATGTACTAATGTTGGATTTTCCCTTGAAAGTTGAGAAACACTTCCAAATCTGGAATACCACATCCTGGAAAAGATCTTGTGGTTCTATTGGAGAAACGGCATATATCCGACAAATTCTGTAGATTTTATCCTTATTGTCTTCAAGTATCTGTATAAAAGTGAGTTCTGCTTGATTTTTCATTTCATTTTTTCCTACACTCTACTAATATTAGTGACAGGAGTCAAAAAAATATGACAGGAAATATTGAATTTTATTTATTTTTTGGCGTTGTGTTCAATATTTACATCAGTTGTGGAGGTTTAAGCTTGGATAATCGAGGGAAGGCATTAAAAAAGCCACTTCACCCATGAAGCCGGAGGGTGAAGTGGCGTAGTTTGTGAGTCCAGCAAATCTGCAACGTTCTGATCGTGGAGTCAATTCCGTCTTTTCGACAGCAGCTCCTCAAATTTGGCTAGTTGTTCCTCAGTGAGAATGCTTCGAATCTGTGCATGGATTTGTTCCATCTGTGCCCGCCTGTTTTTTTGCATCTCCTCTCTATTGCGGTTGCCGCGGTTTCCTCGAAAGCGCTCACGGTTCGGTCGGTTGTTTTGAAAAATCTCTGCAATTTGTTTCTGCTGCTCTTCATCCAAATTCAGGACTTGTGTGAGGTGTTCAAGACGCTTTTGGAAACGGTGGTGCCCGAATTTTTGCAACCGGCTTCTGAATTTTTCCCGTCGTTCCTTTTTTATTTCTCGAAAACGGCTTTGCTGTTCCGGCGTCAGGATGGCCATTAATTTCTGTTCGTACTCTTTGAGCTGCTCTCGGTTTTGTTGAAAATCCCCTCTGGACTCTTTATCTCTGTGGCGCCGATGCGGAAGATGCGGCAGACCGAGCGCCCTCACTTGGCTTTGCTGCTCCTCGGATAAATCGAGATCAGCGCTCAAGCGATTAACATGCCGTTCGACCAACTCTTGCGGGATTTCTCCGCGTTCGAGCTGCGCTTTCAACTCATCGAGTTTCGCTTGCTGGTCCGAAGTGAGCACTCGTGCGATCTCTTTTTGCAGCGATTCCCGCATTTCCCGGCGTTTTTCTTTTATCGCTTCACGCGAAGGTCTGCCTTCGAATGAACCATGCTTGGCTTTGAGCTGTTCTCTGTGGCGCTGCATGATTTCCTTTATTTGGGCTTTTTGCTCTTCGCTTAACTCCAGTAAGGATATGAGGCCGCCACCGGGACCGTGTCCGGGGAATTCTTCGAGCTTCGCCTCGATTTCTGTTTTGGCAAGCATCTCGGATTCCGCCGAAATGGGCGCCAAACCGCCTCCGTTTGCACATCCTAATATGGCGAGCGCAAGTAGTGGAATGATCAGGGTTAAAGATTTCATGGCTGTCTCCTTGTGATAATAGGTTGATATTGGTTTGTTATTTTCCAATCAAATTTCACCGGTTAGACAACCCAAGAGGGGAGAGCATTCCATCAAATTTAAAAACAAAATAAATGTCAAAAGGAATGTAGTCAAAATGATTAACAATGATTTGTAACTGTCTAGCGAAGCTTCGCCTCAATCCGACAAGAAAAAGCCCGCCCACAGAATCAGAACTGCCACAGAATTGAAATAGAAATTGAAAAAAATCATTTCAGTGGGATTTCCAGTTCTGTGGGAGAAAACGTGCTCTGTTTGTCGAAGTTTTCGGTTCTCAATATCCTAGTGCTTGACCGAAAACTCGAAAACAGCGCGATTTATAAACTGCTTCGCGAAGGCGTCTCGCCGAGCCAAGTACGTAACTCGACATTTATGTCGAGAAATGCGCCTTGAGTTCGACGACATAAATGTCGTGTTACATCGGGTACGGCGAATACATGAAGCCCATTCGGCGAGAGCCGGCACTGAGCTTGTCGAAGTGACGCCTTCGCTAAGAAAATAGTTTGAAGTAGGTGAAAAAGTTTTTCATCCGTTGGGTTTTTCTATCCGTTGGAAATTATCTCCAACGTATTAAGAACCCAGCGGAACTATTTTATCTTGTCAATCCTGTTCATCCCGTCTCATATCTTTTGGTTGCGGCTATACTGCACTGGGCGAAAAAGCTCAGGATCGTTCTTTTTCGAACTCTTTCTCGGTTAATATCTTAATAGGCGCCAATTTTTTCTTCTGCAGCTTTTTGTTGAGCGACGTTAATTCCTTGGCCAGAATTTTCCGGAACTGAGCGTTGGCATTTTCGATCTCTTTATCGACCGCGACCAAACGGTCGAGCTGTGTCTGTGTTGGTTTACCGCCGTAGCGGTTGACGTCTCCGAACAAACCGACCACCCGTTCGCGTAATTGCTGTTCGCCGGTGATGCCGCCGCGGCCCCGTGTTGCCACCAGAATTTTATGCAGCTTATCTAATTTGTCCGCGAACCGGTTGAGAGTCTTGGCGAGTTTGTCGCCCTTTTTAAGTTTTTCTGCTACCTTTTTCGCGTCATCCCGGGCGTCGGTGACCGCTTTGGCAATGTAAGCCAGATGTTCCTGCATGTGGTAAAGCTTCATCACCGTATCGTGCTGGAGTTTACGATCGGACTCAGAGTGGGCATAGTGAGGATCGGTCTCGAGTCGAAGGGTTGTTTCGTATGTTTCTTTTCCTTTGATGAGTTTCGCAGTGTAGGTTCCCGGTTTCGCCATGGGTCCTAAAAGAGCGCCAAAAGCTAAGTTGTTCGCACGTGGCACCCGCGGCGGGCGCAAGCGCATGGGCCATTGCACACGATTGATACCTTTGCGTTTACCTCCTGCCAGCGTTTTGATCAACGTCCCGGCTTCGTCATAGATCTCGAGTCGCATATCTCCGAAGATATGGCGCTTTTTGAGATAGTAGGTGATGTTGACCGTTTCACTGGGATTCTGTGCCACGAACTGAGCGTTGCCGTTGAATTCCTGACGTCCGGTACGTACCTTCAATAGAGTGGGAGGGGACTCGAACAGAGCGACATTCTGCGTCAACATCTCTTTCTGCAACTGCCGCAGGGGGGTGATATCATCGATGATAAAAAGTCCGCGGCCGTGCGTCGCTAAAATGACGTCGGCTTCCCGCGGGTGAATTTTGATTTCCCGTATCCCCACTTTTGGCAAGTCGTTATTAAAATGCACCCATTGCTTGCCGCCATCGAGCGTAATATAGAGCCCGAACTCCGTTCCTAAAAACAGCAGCTCCGAATTGACCGGGTCTTGACATATATCGAGCGTGTAGCCTTCGATGTTGTCGGTGGCTAAAGACTGCCAGGTTTTCCCAAAGTCCGTTGTCTTGAAAACGTAAGCTTTTTTATCGCCGTTCCGGTGGCCGTCGAAGACCGCGTAAGCAGCAGCACGGTCGTAAAGACTTGCTTCGACATCGCTGCACCAGGTGTTCGCCGGCAGGCCTTCGATATGACTGACGACGTTGCTCCAGGAAACGCCGTCGTCGGTTGTGACGTGCAGATTGCCATCGTCGGTTCCGGCCCAAACGACTTTGGCGTCTTTCGGCGATTCGCTGATCGTATAAATCGTGCAGTGGTTTTCTGCTGTGGAATTGTCGACAGTCAGCCCGCCTGATTCGCTTTGTTTCTGTTTTTCAGGATCGTCTGTGGTGAGATCCGGCGACAGAGTCTGCCAGGATTCCCCACGATCCATGCTTCTGAGAACATATTGCGAGCCAATGTAAAGGACGCCGGGACGCGTTGGGCTGAATGCGATGGGTGCGTTCCAATTGAAGCGGTACTTCTCCTCGCCTTGTTTTGGAAACGGCTTAATGCCTTTGGCTTCGTCAGTGGATTTGTGACGGCGGACGATGTTGCCGCCTTGCGATTCCAAATAGATAATGTCGCTGTCTGCCGGGTCCGGAAAAACGTAGAAGCCGTCGCCGCCGCCTAAATTATCCCAATCTTTATTTGAAATTCCTCCGGGGCTACTCGATGGCCCGGACCAGGAACCGTTGTCTTGCAGACCGCCATAAACATGGTACGGTCTTTCCATATCATAACTCACCCGGTAAAATTGCGAGACCGGCAGATTTTCAAAAAACCGCCAGGTTTGGCCGCGATCGTGTGATTCATACACGCCGCCGTCTGTGCCCACGAGAATATGGCGTGTTTCGTCCGGATTGACCCAGATGGCATGATGATCCGGGTGAACGCTGCCGCCTTGCGGACTGGTGAGCGGGTTACCGAACGACTTGCCGCCGTCGTGGCTGACGGAAAAAGAAAACCCGGGTTTGTAAACGCGGTTATGATCTTTGGGATCGACTAAAAGATGCCCGAAATAAAACGGCCGCATGCTTACGGCCTGCGAAGAGTTCATTTCCCGCCAATGAATCCCGAGGTCGTCAGAACGATAAAGCGCATTTTTTTTCGCTTCCACAACCGCATAAACGACATTGGGGCGGGGGGGAGCCACCGCGACCGTGATTCGTCCCAAGTCGCCTTCAGGGAAGCCGTTTCTGAGTATTTCCCAATTCTTGCCGGCGTCGATGCTTTTATAGAGGTTGCTGCCCGGACCGCCGGATGTGAACGTATACCCTTTCCTGCGGAACTGCCACATCCCGGCGTACAAAATGCTGGGATCTTGTGGGTCGATGGCTAAAGAAGCACACCCTGTGTTTTCATCCACTTTCAGAACAAGCTCCCAGGTTTTCCCACCATCGCTGGTTTTGTAGACACCACGCTCTTCGTTCGCATTCCAAAGATGACCCAGCACGCCGACGTAAACAACATCGGAATTTTGGCTGTCGATGACGATGGCGCTAATGCGTTCGGAGTTTTCAAGACCCATATGTTCCCAGGTCTCGCCGGCGTCGGTGGTTTTATAAAGACCGGTACCCACGGATGTGCTGTTGCGAACGCAGTGCTCCCCGGTTCCCACCCATACCGTTTGCGGATTCGACTGATCGATTTTAATCGCGCCGATGGATTGGGTCTCGTCATCGAAAACCGGGGAGAAGGTGACCCCGCCGCTTTTTGATTTCCACACTCCTCCGCCAGCGGTTCCGATATACATGATGTTTTTATCGCTGTTCACAACATCGATGGCTGAAATACGACCACTCATCACCGCCGGGCCAATGGCGCGAGCTTTGATTTCACCGAAAATGTTTGAATCGAGTTTGATGTCGTTAGACTTATTTGATTGAGCGAAGATAAGTGAAAAAGATAAGAGGCAGATTACAACGAGTATCATTTTTTGCCGCATTGTTCTATTCCCTCCATAATGTTCACTCGTTTTTGAAATGGGTAGGTTCTTAGGTTCTTAGGTTCTTAGGTATAAGTTATAGGGGACATTTCAAGACTAAATAACTTATTAAACCGCGAAGTTTAGCAATTATTTGGAAGATTATTGTCAGACGTGAAACGTGTCCCTTAGTATGTGTTGGGGAAGGGCACGTTTCACGTCCCACGTTTGCCCCGGCCGGCAATTGTAAAATACAAAGGACAGTCGCGGCTTTGCCGCAAAAGGTCACTTTCTACTTTACCCCTTACTTCTCCGTCATCTTTGCTTCTTCTTTCAGTTGTTCATATTTTGTTTTGTACTTTTCATACAATTGCGTATGCCGGCTGCTGAGATCGACCTTTCGTCCCTGAATGAACTCTTTCTCAACAGTCGTTCGGATTTCGAGAGGGTCGCCGTTCGTGACGATCAGGGTCGCATCTTTTCCCACTTCGATGGAACCGACCCGGTCTGCAATGCCGAGTATTTCGGCAGGGTAGAGGGTGATGGATTTCAAGGCCTCTTCTTTGGGAAGTCCATAAGCTGCCGCCATTGCAGCATGATAGGGCAGGTTGCGCTCGTGGGCGGTCTCAAAAGTATTTCCCGACCCAGAGATGCAGAATTTGACGCCGGCTTCATACAATTTCAACGGGGCCGTAAAGGGCGTATCGTACGGCTCCCAACGCCGGTTTGGCGTGGTCAGGGTGCCTTCGAACACCACCCGAATATTGTTTTCTTTAAGCTGATCGATAGCCAATCGCAGGTCTTGCCCTGCAAAGAGGATGATATCCACATCTTCGCTCACCGCCCAGTCTAGGGCTGCTTGAATCTGCCGGATACCTCGTGCTTGTAAGAGGACCGGAATCTCTTTTTTCAAAACCGGAATCATCGCATCCCAGCGCAGATCGGAGTTGTGGTAAGGGACGCCTTTTTGGGCTTCCGCTTCTTTGGCTTTCATGTACGCGCGCGCCTCGGAAAAGGTCGTGTGAATTTTTCGAATGCGTTCGTCCCGTTCTTTCAACTGCTCTTTTTCACTTTTGGTGATAAATGGCGACCTGCGGACTCCCATAAACGGCCAATCCACATACATGCCTGCTGGCGCCTTGAAGGTCATGCTTTCCCAGGTCCAGCCGTCCAGCATCACCAGCGCGGATGTGCCGCTGATGAGTCCGCCCATAGGAATCGTATGAGCCAACGTGATGCCATTGGCGCGCGCGACCGGTAAAAGCTCGCTATCGGGATTGATGGATACCTCGGCCCGGATGTTCGGTTTGATGTCGCCTAATTCGGCAAAATCACGCGTCGCCCTGACCGAGCTGATCTCGATAAGCCCGAGACGGGTGTTAGCTGTGATCAATCCGGGGTAGACGTGCTTTCTTGATATGTCGATCTGCTCAGCGCCTTCGGGTATCTGCACTGAAGTCCCGACAGCCGTAATTTTCCCGTCGATAAAAAGAACCGTGCCATTTTCTATGGTCTCGCCGCTGACAGTATGAATGGCGCCGCCAACAAGTGCGATGGGGTGCGTTTGTCGTTTGCCGGGAATCTGATCCGATGAGAAAACACAAGATACACACAACGTGCTGATGAAAAGCACCGTAAGCGTTGTATTGATGAAGGTCTTCTGTTTCATATTATCAAATCTCCTATTTTCGATGTGATCTTTTTGTGACTGAGTGCCTTCGTGGCTACAATTTATGTTATTACAGGTGAACTTTGTGTACAGGGCCACCCTTCCCTTATCCCCTATCCCCTATCCCCTATACCCTATCCCCTACACACCCTACACCCTATACCCTTGTTGACTGCGGCTTCGCCGTGCTGGGAATAATCCAGATTACTGCTCCGGTCTGTTTGGCCGCATGCTAATAACCGGTTTTTTCATGCCCGGTTTTTTCCCATTCGATTTTCCTTTGTCTTTCGAAGTGAGAACTTTTTGAATCAACCGCGCGCGTTCCGATATCACTAACTGCTGCATTTTTTTGTCTTCTTCGAGATCGAAATACTTGCGGCCGTCCACAAACGTCTGCTCGCATTTGGTATAAGTTGAAAGCGGGTGACCGCTCCAGACCACGAAATCAGCGTCTTTACCGGCTTCCAGTGAGCCGACACGATGATCGATACGAAGCTGCTTGGCCGGATTGAGGGTCACGAACTTCAGAGCTTCTTCTTCGCTGAGGCCGCCGTACTTGACGGCTTTCGCGGCTTCCAAGTTCATCCGCCGGGCCAGTTCGCCGCTGTCGGAATTAAAGGAGACCACCACGCCGGCGTTGTGCATCAACGCTCCGTTATAAGGAATCGCGTCGTAAACTTCAAATTTATAAGCCCACCAATCGCTGAAGGTCGAAGCGCCGGCGCCGTGCGATGCAATCGCTTCCGCCACTTTATAGCCCTCGAGCACGTGCTGGAACGCGCCAATGGTAAATCCAAAGTCTTCAGCCACACGCACCAGCATCAGGATCTCATCTTGACGATAGGAATGGGAGTGCACTAGTCTTTTTCCGTGCAAAATTTCCAGCAGCGTTTCCAGCTCCAAATCTTTACGAGGTGGAATCACACCGTTTTTCTTCTTGGTCGCCTGGTATTTATGCCACTCGCGCTCATAATCTTGCGCCGCTTTGAGCCGGTCGCGAATGATTTGCTCGACGCCCATACGCGTGTCTGGATAGCGGTTGTTGCTGGAGGAGCGGGAACGTTTGACGTTTTCCCCCAACGCAAACTTGATACCCGGGATGGCGTCGGCGATAACCATTTCATCCGAAGACGCGCCCCAGCGCAGTTTGATCACCGCGTTTTGTCCGCCGATGGGATTGGCCGAACCGTGCAGCAGATTGGCCGCTGTTAAGCCGCCGGCCAGCTCCCTATAAAGCCCGACGTCGTTGTTGTTGATCACGTCTGCGATGCTCACTTCTGCGGTGACCGCCTGTGTGCCCTCGTTGACTCCTTGACTGATACCGGAATGACTATGGGCATCGATAAGTCCGGCGGTAATATGTTTCCCTGTGCCATCGATGACAACCGCGCCTTTGGGCGCTTTTAAACCCGGGGCGACTTTTGTGATCTTCCCGTTGGTCACCAACATGTCGGTGTTTTCGAGCGTGCCTTTCGGCCCGGACGTCCAGATAGTAGCGCCGCGAACAAGAATGTTTTGCGGCCGTTCCGGTATTTTGGCAGTAGCGTAGGCCCCCAGTGGAAAGGCCGGAGGCTTGTCATCGACTGCCGGTTTCGCCTTCTTTTTGTTGGGTTTTGTTTTCAGGGGTTGCCGGCTGCCTGCTGTCCAGCTAAAGCTTGTGCCATCAGGCAATTCGCCCCGGCCGGCAAGACGATTATTGTCCACGCTCCCGGATATGCGGACGACTCCGGCAAAACCGATGTCGTCTCCTGGAAAACTCAAACTCATCCGCTTAAGAGTCAGGGAAACTTTATTGAGTTTTATTTTCGTGCTGTCTTGCTTGAGGGCGCCGCTCAACTTTGCGACGTCGCCTTTCAGCTCGAGCTCCAACTGTTTCGGTTCACCGGGCGTATTGATTGTCATTTGCCAAGTTCCGCGAGGGTCGACATCCGGTTTCTTTTTGACTTCATAACGTTTTCCGTCAACCCAAACGTCAAAGATTTTTGTTTTTCTCTCGAAAAGGTCGCCGTCAGTGACCACTAAATGCGCCAATTTACCTTTGTCCACAGACCCCAGTTTCTTGTCGATGCCGAGCCATTTCGCCGGAGTTGTGGTTAAAGCGGCTAAGGCGGCGTCTTTGGAAAGACCGCGTTGAATGGTTTGCCGGATTTGTTTGTGAAAATCGGCCGGCTTTTTCAAGTCTGCGGTGGTGAAGGCAAAAGCGAGGCCGGCTTGGTGAAGCTGTTTTGCATTCGTGGGTGCGGCGTCCCAATGGCTCAATTCGAGCAAGCTGACGTCCATCGCCTCTTCAGGCGAATCCACGTGAGGAGCCTTCGGAAAGTTGACCGGCAGAATAACCGGCACGTTGGCGGCTTTGATCGCATCGAGCTGACGGTATTCATGTCCGCTGCCTAATATTCGAACATCGAGGCCGAATTCCTTTGCTACTTTTACGGCGCGCAGAAAATTCAAATCATCTTCGACTTTGAATAGGACGGGCTGTGCGCCCTTTACCGCCAGCCCTAAGGCAGCCAATGCTTCATTGGCTTCCGGACGGGTTTGGTTGGAGTTGATGGTATAAGCTTTGTGAGCTTGGCGGTACCATTGCGCATCGAGAAAAACCTGGCGGATGAGAGCGATGGCCCCCATTTGTGAGCCCGGATAGGTCCGGCTCCGGAACCCGCCCGGAGCGCGTTTAAATAGGATGTTTTGCGCCACATTCTCCCGGATGAGCTGGTCATTGGCTGATCCCTCTGCTAAACTCACGACGGCACTCGAACCACAGAAAATCCCCTGGTTAGACGTCACGCAGACGGCGGTAAATCCTAAATTGCGCAGTTTTTTGAGATCGTCCGACTTCGTTTGATATTTCTCTATGACATTCACTTCAGGGTGAACATTCGGATTCCAGTAAGACGCTCCCTTCTTTTGAGTGGCTGGCTGCGGACGGCTTCCCCGCTGCCGCTGTGGTTGACTGCCGGTCCGTTTCTCCTTAATGAGACCCAGTTGGGAGTAGGATTCGATGAGGCCGGGATAAACCGTCAAACCTTCGTAATCCCAAATCCTGGCGTCGGAAGGCGGCGTGACTTGTGCACCCACGGCTTCGATGTTTCCATCGCGAATCACGATCGTGCCTTTCTCGATAACCCGGCCAGGAGCTTGCACGATCTTCGCGTTCACCAAAGCATAGACCTGCGGGGTATTTTCCCGAATGCCTTCGGTCGGTTTGGTTTGCGACCATGCCGATATGGCGAGAGATAAAAGTACAACGGCTGTGAAGAAAACCGTTGTAAAAGGCGAGTGGATTCTCCAACGCTTTTGCATAAACCTACCTCCTTTGAATCTGGTGAAAATTTTGAAAAGTGGATTTAATAGTGGACAGATATGGTACATAGTTTTAGACAGTCAGGATGGTTAAAAGGTTGTGTTACAGCCGGTTTACAATATACGCGAATAACGGAAAAACGCAAGGAATATTTCGGAGGTCAAGTCGGAACATTTTTCCAAAATCAAATTCGTTGGGAGTTCACGCTTTAGCGTGTATTTTTACTACCCATCCTAGAGACGCGGTCGGAAAAGCCTAAATCACTTCCCGAAGGCGTCTCGCCGGGGGTTGCTCAGCATAGAGTCTGCTCGGCGAGGACGCCGTCGCGAGGGGAAACACACTTTCCGACCGCGTTTATAGAGCAAGCCCTGATTGCTTAATTCTATAGTAGATGAGTCGCGGCAGGCTAAAGGTTGTACACCGCCTCCCACCCGAAACTGATCGATGTCATGATTACCCGATCACCTTGATTTTCGCTTGCGATTTTACCCTGCATTGGGTACTATTGTATTTGGAAAGACTTGAGCAAAACAACTAAAACATTGTCTTTTGGAGGAGTCCGGCGACTGCCGGACAAAGAAAAATCTGTTGTCAGTAAAGGAGGGTTTATAATGCTGAATATACATGCCGAAAGTTTACCGTTTATATGCGAATGGCGACCACGCAGGGGAACGCTATACCGGTGTGTGGCATATATGTACAAATGCAACCTGCGCCTGCAATACCGTGCATATCCTTTTCCGCCCGGACAACGAAATCGCTTTCGAAAATTGCCAAGAGACTTTTGAGTATATGCTTCTCCCCAAATGTGGTTGTACAGAGGCTTGTGTGGGATTTCAACCTTACAGAAAAGATGCGCCCTTTGATAACGAACGTGATTTCCCAGAAATCTTTTTCGATTACAAGAGCAAGAAATGGCGAGAAGATACTCCCGGTTCTCGGGATGTACCATCTGTGGAAACCTTAGTTTCCGAGCTAAAGAGTCAGCACCCTAACATTCCTTCACTTCTGAAACAACGCCATGTAAAGCTCAAGCGTTTATATAAGAATTATCGACGGGAACATATCGAGTTACACGGTCCTCTCCCTTCTAAGATAAAGCAGCCGGAGCCCGGAAGAAACGATCCCTGTCCGTGCGGCAGCGGCAAAAAGTATAAGAACTGTTGCATGGAATTGTAACGTAAAGCAAACGTCTCGTTTGCCGAGACCATCATTCATCTGTCATTCTTCCGATGGCAGTTTCGGTAATCTTTTCAAAGCCGCAACATAGGTCTCGTTATCGAATTCATGTTGCTCTTTAAGCATGTGGTAAATGTGGGCTGCTACTACAGCGCCGATCATCTTTTTAGCCTCTTTTTCAGAATACCCTTCAGAGATGAGCCTGTTTAACGTCTCCCTCGTTTCCGGTGGTTTGTTCATTCTTAGTTGATTGGCGACCACTTGCAAAATAGTCTTTAGAAAGTAAGGATTGGGGTGGTCCATGAATTTATCCCTCCAATTTGTCCTACTCGCGACAGAGACGAATTGCCGCTTCGTTTACTTCGTCAAAACCATCTTCCGCAAAGCCACGAAATCTCCGGCCTGCATGCGCGTCAAGTAGACGCCGCTTGCCACGCGAACTCTAGCTTGGTTGTGTCCGTTTTTTTATCCCATCGGTTAAACTCATCGACAAAACCAGAGTCGGGTCCACACACTATAATAACATCGAAACATAACCCTACAGCGTTACATTTTATGTTGAGGCAATACGTTGGTCGTAGTTATAAGAAAACAGAGTTTTCTTGGATTTGGGTTAGAAGAGGTATTTGTCTACAAAATTCCGTGGTTGAATTACCTTGACATCAGTATAGCCTGACACAGCCAATAGCTTCTTATCGCCACTTACAACGAAGCGTGTTTCAGTTGCATGGGCACAAGCAAGGAACTTGTCATCATCTGGATCTTCACAAACCTGTTCAGGCAACTCAGGAACATGCGCCGGTTATGTCCGTTCGTTGCATTCCAGCTATTCTGGCTTGCTTTTGAGCTTCAGTAATGATCTCATCAAATTTATCAATAGTAGGGAGGAGTGATCGCCTTGAGGATTACGGTATCTTTATCGCAAACTACGACAAATTGTGAGCCTGCCTTCAAACCGAGGCAATAAGAATATAGCGAAAAGAATTTTCGTAAGCAAGCCCCAAAAACTCCTTTTTAGTGCTGCTCTGAATCACACCTGAAAATGGAAGAAAGCCCCTCTTTATCACTTCAACTTTTCCCTCATTTCCTCAGCGCGCCTTCGAAATCTCTTCCGATCCATTAAATCACCGCCAGGTTTTTCAGAAGCGAGGACTCGTTCAAGCAGGTCGCGCGCTTGTGAATGTTGTCCGATACGTTGATAAGCCTCTGCCAGAAAAAGCATATTCTCCGGGTAATCCGGGGAGAGGGCAACCGCTTTGTTGAGATGGGTCAACGCCCGGCGGCGGCTGCCAATCCCAGCGGGCGGTCCGGGCGCTCGCAAGTACAAGGCCCCCAGGAGACGGTGCGGCCCGCCATGATCGAGCGTGGGGTCGATTTTGATCGCTTTGACCGCATCGCTGCGAATGTGCTTCATGGCGTCTTTGGATTGAACCTGGTGCTGTTCAGCAAAAAGGCCGGTTGCGATGGCGCGATAATAGTAGCCTTCCACGCGCTCGCTGTTGAGCTTAATCGCCTTTTTAGCCAGCGCAATCCCTCTGCTGGCAAAATCCGTGATCTCCCTTTTATCGCGGCCGTGGTACGATTGCCAAATTGCGAACCAGGCCGTTCGACTTAGGTAGTGATATCGCCGGTTTTGATCCTCGCTGCTTGCGAATGCCTGCGTCATAAGATCAAAAGCCGCTTTGACGTTTTCATGAGTTCTGGGGGAAGTGGAGAATTTTGCTTCCGCGGCCCTGGCCAAGCTGTCTGCGTATGTGGAATCGGTCGCTGTTTGAAAAGTATTTTCGGAATGGAGAAAAGCATGAGCCCGGCAGGGGAAGAGAAATCCAAAAACAAAGAATAAGTGGAACAGCATTTTAGAGGCTGTCCAAGGGCAAAAAATGTCTTTGCGAGGAGTCCCGATTCTTCCTTTATTTTTGTTATAATAATGAATGTCGGGACGACGAAGCAATCTGCCGATTCTGTGCTCAGAAAGATGAGATTGCTTCGCTCCGCTCGCAAGGACAAAGACTTTTGGGGCAGCCCCAACGGACTTATTTGCCGGCGGCATATTTTCTTAGGGTTTGGTTTAATAACTCGTTGTTTACCTCGACGAAGCCGGAAGAGCTCATCAAGTTGAGCAGGTCTGCGCCTTGCGGGTCATCTTTCATCGACAGCAGGGCGCTTTTTAAAGCGTGTGTGTCTTTTTCACGCCATTCTCCAATAGTGACAAAAAGCTCGCGTGGCAATGGCGGAGAGGACCAGATGACTTTAACGTCCTGCCAGGTGAATTCATCGGTTTCGAAGAAATGCTTGAACTCATCGTCCAGCAATAAAGCTGCCGGTGGTTTTTCCGGGACAGCGGGCGCGTTGTTCGCCGCCTCCAACATGAGAAACATATCATCGGCCAGGTTGTCCGAGCTTTGCAAGCTAAAATGTTGACCAGGTTGGAAATCCGGCGGAAACACGAGTTTTTTCAGAAAGCCGTGCGGCAGACCAAAGGTCGATTTTATTGTTTTTTTATGCAGCCCGGAAAGCACGGCCGGGCCCTCTTTGGTGGTGACGAGGTAAAACCTGTCAACCGCCTTTTCAAAGCGGACAGCTTGTACGATAGGGGTCACGGTTTTGCCGGATGTGTGCAGAAACTCGATGTAAAAACTCGCCGGCACATAAGCAAAGACCGGCCGGGTGGACTCAAATATCCACATCGCGGAATCCGGTTGATTTGCGATCCAACCGTGCATTTCTTTGTCTTGCCACCCGGGCACTTTTGAACGAAAGTAGTCCGAGATAATGTTTAAATATTCACTGGCGGTTTGATTGTTGGCAGCCTCATCTCCCAACTTTACGATCATAAAGTGAATTTGATTCCCGGGTTGGGTGTGAAGATTTCCTGTGATGAGCAGCAGAAGCAAACAAAGCGCCCCCCAAAAACTGTTGCGGATTTTTTGGTTCATGAGCGACGTCCTTCTTTGTTTTCTTTGTTTAGGGGTGAGAGGAAACCATCTAACTAAAAACGCAGTCGGAAAGTGTGTTTCCCTTCGCGACAGCGTCCTCGCCGAACAGACTCTATGCTGAGAAACCCTCGGCGAGACGCCTTCGGGAAGGGATTTAGGCTTTTCCGACCTCGTTTCTAGGCGGAGACCTGCCGTCAACTTTTGTAGTATCTTCAATGGCTTTTGAAAAGAAATCTGAGTTTTTACCGTCAGCAAAATATTCAAGCCAACCTGAAGAATCCACCAAATTCATATTCTATCGTTTTCTCGCTGAACATTAGTGTCGATTCCTTGCAGAAAGCCCTTCATGTCCTTAATTCTCTTGACTGGAATGAACTCGATTCTATCTCCATATTGAATTAACTGAAACTGCTGACCGACTTTAATTTCCATTTTATTTCTGATTGATTTCGGAATCACAACTTGAAATTTTGGTGAAACTTTTACCGTTGCCATTTAGAATTGTCCTTTTTTATTTATTTTCGACTGTCACACTAAAAAGATATCGATAAAAATATAGTAAGTCAAGAAGATTATCGTTTTTCGATTTTTCGAAGGATGGATTGTCATGAGCTCTTATCTTAATGTGTCTTTTGATGGGCGCTACCGAAGCCCGATGTTTTTTCAATCGGGGTGAGGAATCTGGCGTGCAACTATCGGCACGGCTCAGCGGTGCGGTTTCGGGCTACTGAACTTTGTGTTGCTACAGAGCTTCTGCGAAGCGCTGAAGCCAGAAATGCGCACCAGCGCTAGCATCCGCTGCAGCCGATTGTTAGGCAAATTTTACTGCCGAAGTCTAGCAAGAGCTTCCACGACACTGATGAGGTCATTCTCGTTTACTCTTTCAACTATATTATACCAATCTTGATTTACTGTAATGGGATGAAGCGCGCCGGCAATGCCACCGCCAATGGAGGCCACTGAATCCGCATCGCCACCCACGTTTGCTGCAAGAAGGATTGTCTCCTCAGCAGACTCTGTAATCAGCGCCAAGTTGATGGCTAGCGGCACGATGGTTACCGGCTTGTCTGGAAAGTACTTCTCGGTCATGTAGTCGACGACAAGTTTATCCAAGCGAGAAAGGTCTTCATAAATTTCCTGAATTGAAGTAGCGATTGTGATACTGGCCGGGGGGCGATATTGCTCAGCTTTTGCTGCTGCTTTCACGGCCAGATTCAGTACCTCCCCAACAGATTTTCCGTCTATTGCCGCAGAAACGGCGCTGGCCACAGCAGCCGCAGCACAGACAGCCAATTGCCCGCCATGAGTGGGGATAGATGATTCATAAGCCCCTCTTACCAAGTCATCCAACCTTTTGGAAGAATAGAGCATTCCTATGGGCGCGACGCGCATGGCCGCTCCACAACCATTGCCTTCCGAAGCAATGCGATTTGGGTCACCAATCTGTTGAAATGTCCATAGAGATTTGACACCAGAATGATTGGATTTTTTGCAATGGAGTAGCTCTTCACCAACGGCAGTATGGGACACCTTTCCTTCACGAAGTATTGCTCTTGCAACAGCAATGGTTTGTTCCGTATCGTCCGTCGTCTCGCCAATTCGCCATTCACGCTTTTGATTGCCGATATATCGCGGGATAATGTCTCCCGGGCGACCATGGAATCCGTTAATTCCGTCCGGGTAACATCTCAGAACTTGAGCACGGGAAAGCATCTCGCTCTGCTTTCCGATAGCATCACCGGTTGCCAGACCTTTGCAGCAAGCAATGATTCGTTCCTTGCATCCATGTTTCAATAGCAAATTTGCGGCGAAGGCTCGCGGGAATGATCACCGCTCTGTCTTTTCTTCTGTAGTAGGATTTATTATATTAATCTTTTTTTGACAGGATAACAGGATAAACCGGACTTACAGGAAGACTCTTCTCCAGGTAAAACTCTAACTTTTCTTTTTACTTCACCTTTCTTTGGCCCAAAGT